>JAYTWN010000168.1:0-6595 GCA_043743435.1 Acidimicrobiia bacterium | reverse complement strand
CGAGCCCATGATCGTTCAGGGTGTGGCCAAGGATGCTGCGAATGCTCGTGTGGATGACCTGCTTGTGCGCTGCGGTTTGGCTCGCGAACACGCGGCCCGCTACCCGCATGAGTTCTCCGGAGGGCAGCGTCAACGTGTTGGTGTGGCGCGGGCCTTGGCCAACAATCCGAAGTTGATCTTCCTCGACGAACCGGTAAGCGCGCTTGACGTTTCTATCCAAGCGCAGATCGTGAATTTGCTGGACGACCTACAAGACGAACTTGGCCTCACGTATGTCTTCATTGCTCACGATCTCTCTGTTGTGTCGCACATCTCCGATCAGATGGGGGTTATGTATCTCGGCAAGATCGTAGAGAGCGGTTCCCGCGCTCAGGTGTTCGATCGTCCGTCGCATCCGTATACGAAGGCATTGTTGTCGGCGGTGCCGTTGCCTGATCCACGTGCAGAACGAGCTCGGAAGCAGGAACGCATTGTGTTGCAGGGTGACCTGCCCTCGGCTGCTGATCCTCCAAGTGGTTGTCGATTTCGGACTCGCTGCTGGAAAGCCACAGATTTGTGTGCGGTTGAGGAACCTGCGCTCGTTGATCGTGGTGCCGGACATCCCGTCGCCTGCCACTTTCCGGAGTAACCGCGGTCCTCGGAAGCGCCTGAGTGCTCGCTCCAGCTACTGGGCGGTCGTCAGCTTCTAGGGACGGGTGACGTTCAGCTGTGCCCGGCTTGTCAAGGCTGGAATGCCTGCCCAGCGCCGAGTTTTGCGAGAGGCTGTGAAGGTGGTCAGCGAATCCTCAACGCTCGAAGCGGTCAACCAACGGTTTCGCGGGCTCGATGGCCTACGGGCTCTCGCAGTGCTGATGGTGATTTCCCACAACTACGGACCGATTCCGGGGCTTGTTCGCGCTGGCAGGTTCTCTTGGTTTACGGCCGGATACGTTGGTGTGACGCTGTTTTTCGTGTTGAGCGGGTTTCTGATCACCCAACGGCTGATCGCTGAGTACCGCACCACGGGAAGTGTCTCTTTGGTGTCGTTCTGGAAACGTCGAGCTTTTCGTTTGCTCCCGGCATTGTTTCTTTGCCTGTTGTTGCTAGTTATCGAGAACATTCGTACGCATATAAATGCCGCGGAAACCGTGCGAGCGCTCGTATCGGCAGTGTTTTATGTGTTCAATCTCCTAAGCGCGCAGCGGAACCCGGCGAACCCACTCGGCGGAGAGGGCTGGGGTGCCCTGTGGTCACTGTCGGTTGAGGAGCAGTTCTATGTGCTTTGGCCGGCGCCACTGCTGTGGGCTTGGAGTCGAGCGAAACCACGAACAACTCTGTTTGGCATCGGTGTGCTCACGGCAATCAGCGCTGCGTGGTGCACGGCCTTGTGGCTGCGCCACGCCAAGTTTGCCCGTCTCTATCTGGCCACCGACACGAGGGCACAGTCGCTGTTTCTCGGCGCCGGACTTGCCGTGGGTTGGCATTGCTTTCCGCAGATACGTGCGCATGCGAAGGTAGTTTCGCGCCTACTTGGCCCAGCGTGCGCGTTGTTGGTGTTGGCCGGAATTTTTGGGAGTAACGCCAGGCCGACGAATTCGCCGGGCTGGATGATCGGACCAGGCTTACTCCCGGTATCGGTACTTTGTGGCTTTATGGTTCTCGCAGCGACCGAGGTTTCAACGAAAGCTCCAATCTCTCGGATACTGAATACAAAGGCTGCCGTGGCGATCGGTCAGCGGTCGTATGGGTTGTACCTTTTTCATGTGGTTTCAGAGGCATATTTTCGGAATGTTCAAGGAGGCTGGTTGCTTTCGTTCGCGGTCACCTTTGTCTTGGCTTGGGTTAGCTACGCTTGTCTGGAACAACCCATCATGCACTGGTCGTCGGCCCGGGCTCAATCCCGAAAGACTCTCGCTGCCGTTGCTGTGGCTGCTGCTGCCGTTGGTGTCCCTTCTGATCATGCCGAGGGCACGTTGTGATGCGTGAAGCAGCGCTCGCCGTTCGAGATCGTGTGGTGGCGCTCAGGTTTCCTCTCGCTACCGTTGGAGCCACCGAGGCTCGTGCCGACACTGATGCCATTGTCCGCCAGTTCGATGATCACGTGCTGCCGCGCCTGGCCAATCTTGATGCGCCAGCGCTTGTGGTGGTTGGTGGTTCTACCGGTTCGGGCAAATCGCTTTTGGTAAATAGTGTTCTGCGCGCAGATGTTTCTCGCTCGGGGGTTTTGCGGCCGACCACTCGTTGCCCGGTGTTGGTGCACCACCCTGATTCGGCGGCGTGGTTTACGACCGGGGGAATCCTGCCGGGCTTGGCCCGAGTGACCGGTACCGAGGCGGAGCAAGGTGAGATGGGCCGGGAGATTCGGTTGGTTTCCTCCACTTCGTTGCCTGCCGGTATTGCGCTACTGGATGCGCCCGACTTCGATTCGGTTGACGCTGAGAATCGGGCCATGGCTACACAGCTCCTAGCCGCTGCCGACGTGTGGGTGTTCGTAACGACCGCGGCCCGTTACTCCGATGCGGTGCCGTGGCATTTTCTGAAACAGGCTCGCGACCGCGACACGCCAATGGTGTTGGTGCTCAACCGGGTGCCGCCTGAGGCCCGCGAAGAAGTATCTGCGCACTTAACAACTTTGCTCAAAGAAAACGGTCTCGGTGAAGTAGCGATTCTGCCGGTCGACGAGCAGGACTTCGAGGGGTCACGTTTGTCCGAGGTGATAGTGGCGCCTTTGCGGCAATGGTTGGAACACTTAGGTTCTGACCATGATGCCCGTATGGCTGCGGTGCGCAGATCGTTACGCGGTTCACTGGGTGAGCTTTTGGTGCGTGGCGAATCACTAGCCAAAACTGCCGACGATCAAGCAGCGCTAGTGCACTCGTTCACCGCCTCGGTCGATGAAAACTATGCCCAAGCTGCCGACGCGGTTCGTGCCGCGATCGCCGAAGGGTCCGTACTGCGTGGCGAAGTGCTGGCCCGTTGGGAAGAATTTGTAGGCACCGGCGAGTTGCTCAGACAGCTTCGAACCGGCATTGGTAAGTTCCGTGATGTGGTCGCCGGCGCATTGACCGGTCGACCGAAAACCGCGGAGAAGCTCAAGGGCTCGGTTGAAGGTGTCGTCGAATCATTAATTCGTGCACATAGCGATGAGGCGGCGTCGAAGTCGTATGGGCAGTGGATTGCAAATCCCATGATGGCGCCGCTCAAGGAACGCGTGTCGGTTGAGCTTGGGCGTTCGTCGGCATCGTTGCCTGCGGCTACGGAAAAGCTGGTGCGTGAGTGGCAGGGTAGCTTGTTGGAAGTGGTTCGAACCCGAGGTGCGGAGCGGCGAATGACGGCGCGTGTTCTTTCGCTCGGCGTGAACGGTGTATCGGCCGTGTTGATGATGTTGGTGTTCTCCCATACCGGTGGGCTTAGCGGGGGAGAGGTGGCTGTTGCTGGTGGGGCAAGCGCGGCTGGGCACGCCATGCTTGAAGCGCTCTTGGGCGACGAAAACCTGCGCAAGATGGCCACGGTAGCTCGCGAGGACCTAGAGCAGCGGGTGACGGCGTTGTATGCAGCGGAGAAGGCCCGCTTCCATCAAGAACTACGTGCACTTGGTATCGATGCTGATGTCGGGAAACGGTTACGGGAAGATTTGTCGGCGTTGAAGAAGGCACTGAAATGAGTCTCCGCGACAATATTCGAGACACGGTCAGAGAGACTGTCCGTGACACCGTCGACACTGTTCGTGACACGGTTGACACGGTGCAAAACACTCTGCGCGCAGATGGTTCCAAAACCGGAGGTTCAAAAGACGGCAATTCAAGTGCGGCGAAGGGCGATGGGCTGGCGTCGGCTGATCAACTGCGGTCACGATTGTCCTTGCTTGATGACGTTCTTGAGATCGGTTCCGGGCGCTTTCCCTCTGATGTTGCCGATCGGGCTGAAGCACTGTCGAGCAATGCCGCTGCTCGCCTAGGTCATGGCACGAGCTTCACTGTGGTGGCCCTAGCGGGTGCCACGGGTAGCGGAAAATCGTCGCTGTTCAATGCCCTGGCTGGGGCCGATTTGGCTCCATCAAGTGCGATCCGCCCCACCACGTCGGTCGCTCGGGCTGTGGTGTTTGGGGAGGGTGGACAATCACTGTTGGATTGGCTGGACGTCAAGCAGCGGCACCGCCTTGGCTCAGACTCCTCAACCGCGGGCGACTCGTTCAACGCCTCTAGGAATTCTATGGCGGCCGGTGCCCTTGACCCCGGTGGTTCGACGGGTTCTGCAGAAGCCTTGCCGCCGGGGGATGCTCACCGCTCGGAAACGCTAAACGCAAGCAGCTCAGATCCCGCTGTTCGGGCCGGTTCTCCTGCTGCATTGGTGTCTTCAAGCTCGGTTGGCGGGGCCGGTGGCTCAGGCAGAACTCCGGTGGATACGAGTGAGCTTGATGGGTTGATTCTGCTGGACCTTCCTGATCATGATTCAACCGCGATTGCGCACAAGTTGGAAGTGGAGCGGCTAGTTCAAGTGGTCGACGTGTTCTGTTGGGTGGTCGATCCGCAGAAATATGCCGATGCTGCCTTGCATGACGAGTACCTGCAACGCTTCGCCGGGCATGGTGCGGTTACCGTAGTTGCGCTCAATCAGATCGACCGGTTGGATGCGGAATCGCGTCGGTCGTGTATTGCCGATTTGCAGAAGTTGCTGGCCGACGATGGATTTGTAGGTGTACGTGTTATTCCCACGTCGGCAAAAACTGGTGAGGGTGTCAACGATTTACGGCGAGAACTCAGTGCACGTGTCGCTGAGCGCCGAGCTGTAGTGAAACGGATCGATGCCGATGTTGACTGGGTAGCCAGCGAGCTATTCGCTGCTACCGGTGATGCCACGCCGGGCCAGGTAGCTAAGGGTGCTCGGTCCACCATGGTTGCCGCCGCGGTCGACGTTTCAGGGATCGATGCTGCCGCCGATGCCGTGGGGGCCGCGTACCGTTACCGGGCGTCGTTACAAGCAGGGTGGCCGCCGGTGCGGTGGGTGAAACGGTTAAAGCCTGATCCGTTGCGACGGTTAGGCCTCGGTTCGCGTGACCCTTCGGAAGGTGCTGATTCGGGTTCGGGTTCCGCTGTGGCCACCATTGATTCGATTTCGGTTCGCCGATCGTCACTGCCGGCTGCTTCGTCGCTTGCCAATGCAGCCCTTGCTGGTGCAGGACGGGATTTGGTGGGCTCGTCGGCAGAAGGGTTGCCTGAGCTTTGGGTGCAGCGAATCGACGGTACGGTGCAAGGTGCACTTACTGATCTGCCCGACGAGATTGACCGGGCCATTAGCACCACAACCTTGCCGGTTTCGCCTGCACGGTGGTGGACTGTCGTCGGCGTATTGCAGAGCTTGTTTACGGTGGCCTTGGTGGTTGGCGGCGCATGGCTTGGCGTGCTGTTTGCGTTGGGCTGGTTTCGCATCCCTGAGCCGCCGACCCCGAAGGTTGGTGCGTTCCCGATTCCCACGTTGTTGGCGTTGGTCGGTGGTTTGGCGGGGTTCTTGCTCTCGATCGTGGTCCGCAAAGCTGCTTCAGTGGGCGGACGGAGACGCACGGTCGCGGCACGTTCCCAACTGGGTTCCGTTGTGGGCCGAGTGGTTGATGGTCATGTGATCGCGCCAGTCAACACGGAGTTGTTGGAACTTGCCGAGTTATCGGGCCTGGTGCGAAAACTCCAGCGGTAATCCTGCTTTGCGTTTGGCTGGTGGTTGGCTCGGTAGTGTTGCGAGTTCTTATCCACTTTTGAACGGAGTTCCCATGCCCTATGTGCTCGCCCTTGTTGTTGCTGCGTTTGGTTCGTTGTTTGCGGTTGCGTCACGGAAACCCGAGACGTTTAGTGTTTCTCGGACGGCCACCATCAATGCACCAGCGGACCGAATCTTTGGGTTGATCAACGACTTTCACAAATGGGCATCGTGGTCACCGTTCGAGAAGCTCGATCCCGCCATGACCAAGACCTTCAGTGGTCCGGAGAGTGGCCCGGGTTCGAGTTACTCGTGGACGGGCAACAAAAAGGCCGGCGCTGGATCCATGACGATTAGCAGCGCCACGCCATCCTCAAGTGTGGGCATTGCCATGGCGTTCCTGAAGCCGTTCAAATCGGAAAGCACGGTGCAGTTTTCGATTGAGCCTTCGGGTGCTGCGAATCAGGTGACATGGACCATGAGCGGCAAGAACCAACTGTTCAGCAGGGTGATGAGCGTGTTCATGAGCATGGACAAAATGATTGGCAAAGACTTCGCCGAAGGCCTGTCTAACTTGAAGCGAGTTGCCGAAACGTCTGCTGACTGAAACCGGTCACGGTTGGTTTGGCTTTCAAGTTCGGCGGACTGGCGAGTCAAAATTCGAGTTTTCGCCAAGATGCACGATCGTGCAGATGGTGAGCATGGCTATCTTTTCCAACCCGGACACCGCATAGTTGGGGTTTTGCTAGGAATGTGCCGAATCTTTCCGTTCTCGTTGGAAAGTGACAAGGCGGGATCGGATGCTGCGCTATCGTATAGAGCCCTCTTCGGAGGGACCACGTCGAAGTGGCGAAATAGGCAGACGCACTAGCTTGAGGGGCTAGCGCTCGAAAGGGCATGGGGGTTCAAGTCCCCCCTTCGACAC
>JAYTWN010000167.1:0-5075 GCA_043743435.1 Acidimicrobiia bacterium | reverse complement strand
CTTTTCGGGCACCTTGAGCCAGCCGAGTTTCGAGGTGCCAGGGAGGATCACTACCGGCTCAGTACATGGCAAAGGTTCAACAACACTGGGACAATTTCTGGAAAGATACTCCGACGAGGTGGCATGGCAATCCCTGGGGTTCGGGTGCAGATCACTGATCGGCTCTTCGCAGTCGCTAACAGTCTGGGTGATTACACCATCCACAATGTTCCGTATGGAACTGGCGGAACGAGCTACACCCTGACCACCTCATTGACGATCGAACACAAGTGCTTTTTTGGTAGCTCTGATGTGATGGTGCTAGGCCCGGATACTCAGGCCGACATCACGATGGAAGCACCATCACTAAACCGGACAATTGTCTTAACCGCCACTGTTCACGGAAACGATTCGGAATGGGGCGCCGCTGACGAAAAGTTTGAGGGGCACCGTGTCTATTCTCGGAACCTTAGTTCGAATGAATTTCAAGCAACCGTCACGCCGAAGGATGGGTTCACCTTCAGTTGGGGTGGCGAACTACGCGTTGAATACACAGCCGTGCTGTTCGTGATTGGAGATGGCTCGGTCCAAGTGGTTGTGTACGGCGAGCTCTTCGAAGGAACGTCTGAGCAAACCAGCGACCTCGATGGAACCGGCGCTTCAAACCCAAAAATCGTTGCGCCTGGGGAAACTGGAGACCTGCAGTTCACTCTGACCAATCAGGCCGAAACCACGCCCGGCGACAACGCGACGTTGACCTTACGGATCCTCAACCTTCCGCTTGCCAATTAGCGATCTCGCGCAACTATCGTCACTAGTAGTCGTTACCGTTCAAGAAGATCGTTCATTGTATCGGAACCATCCCATCATGCGGAACAGAGCCAGTCTGATCATGATGCCCCAGTAGCCTGGAGTGATGGGAAAGATCCACGAAAAGGTGTTGGAAGGCCGAACGATGTCGTTCGAGTTCTTCCCACCAAAGACCGATGAAGCTCAGCGAGTACTGATCGATACGCTCCGAGATCTTGAACAACTGAAACCGTCGTTCGTTTCGGTCACCTACGGAGCAGGCGGTACTACCCGGGATCGTACCCACGATTTGATCGTCGGGCTGATGCGCACCACGCACATGGCCCCAATGGCTCACCTCACTTGCGCCGGACACACCCGCCTGGATTTGGCCGAGATTCTCGTGCGCTATGCCCGTGCCGGATTGAAGAACCTCCTTGCGTTGGGCGGCGATCCACCGAAAGAACTCGGCATCCCTGAAGGCGATCTTCGTTATGCAGAGCAACTCGTCGAATTGGCTCATGCCATTGGCGACTTTTCCATCGGTATCGCCGCGCACCCTGAGGGCCATCCCGCATCACCCGACCTTGCTACCGATCGCAAACATCTCGCCCGCAAACTCGCGCTCGCCGATTTTGCGGTCACCCAATTCTTCTTCGACGTTGACCATTATCTTTCGATGGTGAACGCGCTCTCTGATCTGGGTGTCGACAAGCCCGTGATCCCCGGCGTGATGCCCATTATCAACGTCGCTGGGATTGCCAAGATGAGTCAAATGTCGGGCGCAACAATGCCAGCGCGCTTAATGGTTCGCTTGGAGAAGGCCGAACGTTTAGGCGGCCAAGCCGAGGTGTACAAAGTTGGCGTTGAAGCAGCAACCGAGCTTTCCCAAGAGCTACTTGACGCTGGCGCTCCCGGGCTCCACTTCTACACAATGAACCGCTCCGGCGCGACACTAGAAATCTTCAAGAACCTGGCCACCGAAGACCTCGTCGTCGTTTAACAGCCGGGTGAACAGCAAGTTCCTTCGTTGGCCGACGAGCCATCATGCATGGGGTTTCGATGCTGAGAGAGTGGACCAGCATGACTTCTGGTCGAAGTGGTTCAAGGTTCAAGTCGGTGTTTAGTTTCGGTCGAGCTTTGCCTATCAACGAAATCGGTGATGAGTTCAGCAATTCGTTCCGGTTGATCCCAACCCACCAGGGTCTTGCAGTTCTCGATCATGACCAACGTTGCGCCTGGAATTTCACGACAAAAGCGTTCTGCAAGTGCTGGTTTGAATGCCTTGTCGCTTGCACCCCATGCGACTAAGAACGGGAGCTTGGTGGTTCGCAACGTTGCCGCTGCGGAGTTGGTGACAGCTGGGCTGAAGCCTTTAATCGCCTTGTTAGCGTCGCGTCGGACAAGTTTGTTGGCGAGCATGGCGTGGGCCCATCGGTCGATCTTGACACCGTCAACTTTGTTGGTGAGCAGTCCGAACACAAAAGGTAGGGGCCAAAGGGCTCGGATTCGCAGGGCCCGAGCGGCAATCGAAATTCCGCCCGGGATGTACGGTAAGGCTTTGAAGTAGATGAACATCTTCGGCGGGAACACGTCATACATGTCGCAATTGGTCAAAACCACGCGGCTCAGACACTCAGGATGATTCGCTGCTACTACTTGGGCGATGGCGCCACCACTGTCGTTGCCTACCAACGTCACGTCGCCAGCGCCGAGATGTTCGATCAGTTCGTAAACCGCGCGAGCCAGACCTGCAGCTGAGAGGTCGGCGTCCCCATAGGCAGGGACGCGGTGCGCACCCATGGGCAACGTTGGGAAAATGCAGCGGAACCGATCGGAAAGCAGCGGCACCATCTTGTCCCAGTGGGTACTGTCGGCGAGGATCAGGTGAAGAAATACGAGGGTTGGCCCTTCGCCCACTTCGTGATACTCAATGGTGCCCAGATGAGTTTGGGCCTGCTTGGGCTCGGGCCAGTTTGCCAAAGACCTTCTCAAAAAGTTTGTTTCAGACATTGCGTTCTCCTACACTTGTAGTGGCCGCTACAAACCGTATTGTAGCGACCACTACAAGTCAAGAGAATTTATGGGCCATCGACATACCAAAGAGGAGATTCTCGAAGCCGGGCTTAACGCTGCGCTTGAAGAGGGTTTAAGCCAACTCACCTTTGGGCGCCTGGCCAAACGACTGGGAATCAACGATCGCACCATCGTCTACTACTTTCCCAGCAAAGACGATCTCCTAAGCGAGGTAATCGTTTCCATGGGCTTACAGTTGCAGACCACGTTGACCAAAGCGTTCACGGTTCCAGCTTCCGATCACATCGAACTCCTCCGTGCCGCGTGGCCTGTGTTGGCTCGCGAAGAAGTCGATCCGATCTTCGCACTGTTCTTTGAAGCAAACGGTCTGGCGGCCACGAAACGAGATCCGTATCAAACGCTCGTACCAATGCTCGTTGAGACGTGGATCGAGTGGACCACTACCTTTGTAAAAGGAACCGCCAAGCAACGTCGCATCGAAGCAGAAACGGCCATCGCCGTTCTTGATGGTTTGATTCTGCTGCGCTTGGTTTCCGGGCCGGCTGCCGCTCAACGCGCCGCCCGCCGCCTAGGTATTGCCTGACACGAAAACAGCTATAAAACAATCGCATGGACTGGCCCATTCAGCTTAAGGCACGAAATTCCCTGAGATCCTTGTCCGCTTCGCAGCCGGCCTTGTTCATAGGGTTGTCCCGCTGATCAACTCATTGCAGCTGCACTTGAAGCGGCCCACAACATCACGGTCAACAACGAGTTCGGTGTGTGGCAAACCAACATTGGCCTCAATGCAGCACTGGATGCACCCAGTCTTCGTCACGCCAATGAGATCGAGAATCGCACACAAATTTTGACCGGACAAACCCCGTATCCAAAAGAAGCAGCGCAGGCTCGAATCCAACGTCGTCAAACAAATTTCGATCGGCTCTAACCGAAGATATCTTCGCCACGGATAGTATTTGGCTGTGGGCGTCGATCAGGAGCACACCGTCGTCCATCCGAGGAATGAAGATACGCGTGCTTAGTGAATCCCTTGCAACAGCCCCCTTGGCCTCCAAGTTCTCGGCTACCGATCAGCGAGCGCTGGTTGCCGTTGCCATGCAGTTCTTTCTCAACGGCGCGGTGTTCGCATCGTTTATGCCACGCCTTCCCGAAATCCGAGGACGAATCGGTACGACGACCGGCGGGCTCGGGCTCATGCTTTCGGTTGCCGGAATCATTGGGATCGCGGGAAGTGCGCTGGTGGGCCCGGCGATTGAGAAGTTTGGAACTCGACGAGTGGTGATGCTCGGCGGCACCATCCTTGGAGGTGCGCTTCCGTTGATCGGCGTGGCACACGGCAAAGCGGTGTTCCTCATTGGCCTGGTGTTGATGATGACCTTTGATGTGTTTGTTGATGTGGCCATGAACATGCAGGCTTCTTGGCTTAGCGCTCGCCGACATGCGCCGGTGATTAATCGACTGCATGGGCTTTGGAGTCTTGGAACCGTTGTTGGTGGAGTATCGGCATCGCGGATCGCTGAGGCCGGGATCTCCCTCACTTCCCATCTCTTCGTGGCATCGGCACTGATGTTGCTGGCATTGTTCGGTGTTGGGCAACGCCTCCTTCGTGCCGACGAACATCCAACTGCCGAAGCCGGGCCCAGAAACAGTCTCGTTAAGGCTGATGCCCAACAGCGGAGGGTTTCATCGTCGCTCGTATTTTTTGGGCTGGCCGGTCTGTTCGCCGTGGCCATCGAAATGACATCGATGAACTGGGCCACGTTTCGGTTCACCGACGACTTCAACTCAACCGTTGGATTCGCCGGTTTCGGTTACGTAGCCATGACCGCCGGAATGACGAGCGGACGCCTCGGTGGTGATTGGATCTTGACCAAGCTTGGGGCCGATCGACTCCTCAACCTCGCCAGTGCCTCAAGTGCATTGGGGCTACTCGCCGCCACGCTCCCGATGCAGCGTTACGTAAATCTGGCCGGGTTTGTCTTTGTTGGACTGGGCGCTTCAACACTGCTACCTCGCCTCTACGATCTCGCCGCTAAACACCCCGATCGCCCCGGAGCAGGTTTGGCCTTCTTAACCGGTGGCATCCGAGTTGCCGCCGTCGCATCGCCATTTTTAGTAGGCGCGCTTGCCAACTCCAGTCTCTCCGTCGGGCACGCCATCGCCATCATTTCGATTCCCGCCGTGGTGGGCTTTTACTTCGTTGCCTTAGCCATCCGAAAGTCCAGCCCAACCCGAACCGCTTGATCACACCAGTTCTTTGATTCCGTCGC
>JAYTWN010000166.1:0-10815 GCA_043743435.1 Acidimicrobiia bacterium | reverse complement strand
GCGGTGTAGTTGGCAAAAGCATGGCCAAGGACAAAACGGTGCCTGATCGACGTGACCTCACCTCCGACCAATTCGAAGACGACGACCATGACCACCCAACGAAACGCTCAGGTGCTTCGTCGAGTCGTGGGGGTTCTGGGCGTCGGGACTCGGAACCCTTCGTGAAGAGCCCACTGTTTATCAACGGGGTGCAGGTTCGCGATCGGGAACCGCTCCGGTTGCCAACGTCGCCGTTTGGTCGCCTTGGCCTGACGCATGCCGCCTGTGCTGCGGGCGACACGTTCGTCACTATTGCCTTGGCCAAGACGCTGTTTTTTGTGAGTCCAGATCAAGCGCGAAGCAGCGTAATTTTGTACCTCGCCCTCACGTTGGCCCCGTTCGCAGTAGTTTCGCCATTCATAGGTCCACTTATTGACCGGTTTGCGGCCAACCGGGGCATCGTCATCACCATTTCGGCCATCCTGCGCGGGGTGTTGTGCCTGCTCCTTTCCGGTGACTACGGCGGTCCTGGGTTGTTCCCCGAAGCCTTTGCGCTGCTGGTCGTGTCGAAGGGGTATGCCATTGCCCGAAGCTCGCTGGTGCCTGCTGTAGTGCCCGATGCTGATGAGCTCGTCCTGGCCAATTCACGTTTGTCGTTGATTGCGGGGTTGGCGGGTTTTGCAGCGGCGATTCCGGGAGGTTTGCTCAGCCTGATTGGTCCGGGCTGGGTGTTGCGTATTGGGGCGCTGGTGTTTTTCACCGCTGCGTATTTTGGTTCGCGGTTGAGAGTGCCGGTGGCCAAGTTGCTGGATCCAAACGGGCCACATGAGACTTCGCGCACAGGGACCAACTTCGGCGCAGGGACATCACGAAAAGGGACCAACTTCGGCACAGCAACATTGGCTGGGAAATCTGCGGGGAAGTCCGCCACGACGAAGTCGGGGAATCCAACTTTCGGCTCGGCCATGCGGACGCAACGGGCAGAACGAGCGGAACGCCTCGACGTTTTGGAACACGATCGCCGGCGGGCACTGGAACTTCGTCTTGCTACGGTGGCCATGTCGGTACAGCGGTTGTTGGTAGGGCTCGTCACGTTCCTGGCGGCATTCAGTTTGAAACGGGAAAACGCCGCGACGGTCTGGTTAGGCTTGATGGGTGGAGCGGGGGTGCTCGGTGGGCTGCTGGGCTCGCTCGTCGCCCCAAAGCTCGGGAAACGGGTGAACGAGATCACGACACTGTTGTGGGCAATGATTGCCGTTTGCTCAGCCTCGGCAACTGCTGCGGTCATGGCCACCAAACTCAGTGCGGCCGTTGCGGTGTTTATCGTGGGCATGGGAGCGGGGGTGTCCCGATTAGCCTTTGACGCACTCGTACAGCGCGACGGCGTAGAGGAACTTCGTGGGGCGTCGTTTGCCAAACTTGAAACCCGGTTTCAGCTCACCTGGGTGTTGGGTGCGCTGTTTCCCGTGGTGGCCGAAGCCAGTCGACCGGTGGGGTTTGGGGTCATGGCGGCCATCAGCGGATTGGCGCTTGCTGTGATCATCGGCGGTGAATCTTCGTTGAAGCGGATTGATGCAGCGCTGTCGGCTGGGTCCTCGTTGTGGCACCGTCCCAAACAACCCACCGCCGCCGACTGGCTGACCGACGAAAACGACCACTACAACTAAGCCCCGCCGAACAACCGACCAATCAAGCGACTAGTCAGTCAGTCCAATGCGGGCTAGCCACAGGCCGGGTGCTTCTACTTCCGCAGCGGTCGGCAAATTGGTGCTTGACTCCCACAGGGCGGCGAGTCCATCGGAACCAACTCGTTGCAACACGCCACCAACGAAGCTTCCTGAGGCCTCCAGATCAGCTTTCGTGAGCTGCAGACCCAAAAGGTTGGCCAAGGATCGCATAGCGTCGGCTGGGGCGTTTCTGCGTCGACGCCAGGCCTCCATGACTTGGCGGTTGTCGCCCAGCATCCGAGCCCCAACAACAGCGACCCCGTATTCGATCACTCCGGCCAAAGGCACTAGCAGCGTACGAATTTGCGAGCGGATCGCTGCTTGTTCCAAAGTTTCCGACACGCCGATCAGTCCGCGGTCTCCGGAAAGTGAGCGCATGGCTTTCGTGGCGTCGTCGGCATTGCTCGCCCCACCCGCATTACCCAGACCGCCCACTCCGAAGGCACCGCCCAATCCGCCCAATCCGCCCAGACCGCCTAGGCCAAAGCCCGAGAGCAGTCCACCGAGGTTTCCGAACGGCGAGTCGCTGCTTGGGTCGTCGGCATCTGAGGATCCCCGCAAACCACCGAGCATTCCCCCGATGGAATCCCGCAATGCCTGGGGGTTTGGGCGGGTGGCGGCGGCGTATCGCTGCACCAGTTCCGCAATCCGATCCTGCACGTGGGAGACCTGCATGACGCCCGCAGTCACCGCTTCGACAATCACCACATGGCTCCGAGCAACCAGAGGATCAATGCTCCACTCGGCGGCGAAGGCGTTGACATTGGCGGGGATGACCATCAACTGACCCGTCGGCGTGCCCACCAAATCGGCAGTTCCCAAAGCACCGGTGGCCATCGTGCCGACCATGGTTCCCAACTGCGGCGAGTTCATCACCGGGCCGAGCATGGCAAAGAGTTGTCCGATGGCTGCAAGTTCCTGGGGTCCGTCGTCATCAGAGTGATCAGAGTTATCAGAATGACCCGCCGTGCTGGCGTTTGGACTGGCAGTGGTGGCAATACCGGCGACGATGGCATCGAGCAGACTACGAAGCTCCGCTAGGAATTCCGCGGCGAAACCGGCATGGGTTTGCGCGTTGATCGTGGCAGGAACTGCATCTTCAGGCAGGCCGAGCGTGGCAATGATTTCCCGGCGGACCTTGGTGAGCAAATCGGAAAAGCCAATGCGTTCCAGCGGATCGAGGTTGGGTTCAACCAATCCACCAGCCGCGGTCCAAATGGCTGCCTGACGGGCGCTGTCCCACTGCAAACCGGGTGCGCCCTGTGCCCCGCCCTGTGCACCGCCCAAACCGCCCAGACCGCCCAGACCGCCCAGACCACCCAAACCACCGAGACCAGCCATGCCGGAAAGACCGCCTAATCCTCCCAGCGATCCAAGGCCACCTTGGCCGAACAGAGCACCGAGATCACCCAGTCCCTCGGGTCGACCCGATTTGGGGGCGCGCTTCGCCTTGGTTTCGTCGTTGTCTGCAAAAGGATCCCCGGGGAAGGGATCTGGCGGCAATTCGTCGTCCATTGGTGTCAATGTAGGTCGGTGCGTTTGCCTACGTTTCACAAATCCGTGCTTCAACCCTCGAAATTCTCAGGGAACCCTGAGCGGGGCGCATCATGAATCCAGCTCAGAGCCCACAAACTGAACCACAAGCCGTTGACGACGACAATTTACCGACAGTGGTAATTACCGGAATTTCTGGTGCCCTGGGCCGACGATTGGTTGCAGCAATTGCCCAAAGTGGTGCTTGGAAGGTCATTGGGCTCGACACGGCCTGGTTCCCGGCTGGGGTGGCCAAGCCTCGGCATTTCACCGTGCACCGGGTAGATCTCCGTTCGGCTGATTGCGCCAGGTTGTTTGCCGGTGCCCAAGCCGTGGTGCATTTGGCAGCAGAAGATCCTCTCAAGCTGTCGGGCCCCATCTCCGCTGCGCTTCGAGTCCCGTCAGTGGGTTCTTTTCCGACCGGCAAGCCGGATCGGGAACCCTGTTCTGATCTGTCGGGCCCCATCTCCGCTTCGCTTCGAGTCCCGTCAGTGGGTTCTTTTCCGACCGGCAAGCCGAATCGGGAACCCTGTTCTGATCTGTCGGGCCCCATCTCCGCTCCGCTTCGAGTCCCGTCAGTGGGTTCTTTTCCGACCGGCAAGCCGAATCGGGAACCCTGGCAAACGGGTGATTCGAGTTTGACCCAATCGACGACGGAGCGGGTGTTGCAGGGCGCGGCCGACGCCGGTGTTCGCCAGCTTGTCGTGATGTCGAGTGCGACGGTGTACGGCGCCTATGCCGATAACCCCGTTCCGCTGACGGAGGACGCGCCGTTGAAACCGAATCCGGGTTTCCAGTTTGGCGCTGCCAAGGCCGAGGTTGAGGTGTTGGTGGAGAGGTGGCGCGCCCTGCATCCAACCATCAAGGTCGCGGTGTTACGGCCCGCGGTCACCCTTGGCCATCCGGAATCACGTTCGTGGTTGGCCGACGCAGTTCGCCCGGGTTTGGCCGATCGGCTTGGTCATGCCCTGCCCGCAGTTCAGTATGTACACGTAGAAGATGTGGCGACGGCTATTCTGCATGCGGCGAATGTGGGTCTCGACGGGGCCTTCAATGTGGCTGCCGATGATTGGTTGCAATCCGAAGATGCCCATGCCTTAATGGGTTTTGGTGCACGATTGCCGCTACCCGATTGGTTTGCGGCTTCTGTACAAAAGTTGGCGGATCTTCGCCCGGGCCTACGCCGGCCTGCTGGTGCATTGGCGTATTCAAAGTTCCCATGGGTGATCGCTACGGACCGTTTGCGGGGCACTGGTTGGGTGTCGTTAAGCAGCAGTGCTGAAGCGTTTGTGGCCAACAAAAAGCCCTCGGAGGCGGCACTCTATTTTGCCAAGCACCGCCAAGAAGTAACCCTCGCCGGTGTTGGAATACTAAGCGTGCTTTTCACTTCCGGCCTCAGCTGGCTTGGCTTGCGTTCTCGTCGGAAGTAGCGGCCGAACGAACCTGCCAACGAGAGTTGCGGGGTTTGTGGCGGGTTGATGGCAGGAAAACGGTGTGCCCCAAGCAGAGTGCCGTGGCTCCAAGCTGAGTGCGGTCACTTGACCGGTTGCCAACCGGCAAACTGACCGGACTCCTCAACCATTGGTCCCGAGTCTGGACTCAATGAACCGCTGGCGTAGAACCGCGCATGTCTTGGCATGTTTTGGCCTGTCAGTTAGCGGTCGGTGTGCATGAAGAGCGATTTGAGGACGTCGTAGTTTTCGATGCAGCGTCCGGCACCGAGCACTACGGCTTCGAGGGGTGCCTCTACGATGTTGACCGGCACGCCAGTAACTCGAGCGAGGCGTTGATCGAGGCCACGGAGTAACGAACCGCCACCGACGAGATGGATACCGGTACGGATGACGTCTTGAGCTAACTCGGCTGGTGCTTGACCGAGGCAGGCCACGACGGATTTGCAGATGGCGGAGGTGAGTTCGTCGATGGCTTGGCGAACTTCGCCCGGGTGAAGCACGACCGTTTTGGGTAGACCGGTCATGATTTCTCGTCCGCGGACTTCAGCTTGGACTTCATCGGGAGTGGGTGCCGCAGAACCGACGGCGATTTTGATTTCTTCAGCCGTACGTTCACCTACGGCAATGCCATGTACACGTCGGATATAAGTCTGGATGGCTGCGTCGAAATCGAACCCACCGACGCGGATGGCTTGTAGGGCGACGGTTCCGCCCAGCGAAATCAGCGCAGTTTCACTGGTGCCACCACCAATGTCGACGACCATGGAACCAATTGGCTCATGCACGGGAAGTCCAGCCCCGATGGCCGCAGCCATAGGTTGGTCGATCAACTGGGCTTGGGCGGCGCCAGCACGTCGGGCAGCTTCAGTTACCGCGCGTTTTTCTACTTCGGTGATGGCCGACGGAACGCAGATCAACACTTTGGGGCGGTTGAATTTGGATACGCCCACCTTTTGCAGGATCTGGCGGATCATGCGCTGGGTGACGTCGTAATCGGTGATGGCCCCTTGGCGCAGCGGACGAACCGCCACGATGTAGCCAGGGGTGCGGCCGATCATTTGCCAGGCATCACGGCCAATGGCCAGCACTTCTTGGGTTTGGCTGTTGAGGGCGATAACGCTGGGCTCATTGAGAACAATGCCTTCACCTTTGGCGTACACCAGGGTGTTTGCGGTACCAAGATCGATGGCAAGGTCGCGGGCCAGGGCTAGCTACCTCTCCTGAGCGCTGCCGTTGTCACGGCCAGAAGCGGAATTTTGCTGACGGTTTGGATCATTGCTACTGGTTGTTGTGGCGCGTCGCAGGTTAGAGCGTGGTTCAGGGCGCGCCAGCGGATCATTCGATGGGTCGAGGGCTTCTAGGCCGCGTTGAAATTGGCGCATGGTCCCTTCCATAGATGTGGCGTTGCGGTCGCGGTACATGCGGAACCCGACCATAAGCGCACCGACGATCACAATGAGGCCAATCACGAGAAGGAATTTCATGCTGGGGATCCTGCACTGTTCGTCTGGGGGAGATTCTGGGGGGATGCTGCGAGGGGTGCTGCGTTTGGCGGGGCGAAAAGGCTCGTTTCGGTGATTTCGGTGATTTCGGTGATGGCGGTAGCGGCGAGACCCCAATCGGAACCACCGTCCCAAAATTCGCGTTTCCAAATGGGCACGGTGGCTTTGAGCGAATCGATACCGAATTCAGCGCCGGCGAACGCTGAACCACGATGGGGAGTCGACACGCCCACCACCACGGAGGATT
Source organism: Acidimicrobiia bacterium (assembly GCA_043743435.1). GTDB lineage: Bacteria > Actinomycetota > Acidimicrobiia > Acidimicrobiales > JANYDT01 > JANMZO01. The sequence continues at coordinate 4,373 of JAYTWN010000166.1, read as the reverse complement.
CACCGAGAGCGAGCGGTCCAACTCGATGGAGGATGGCTACTCGCCCGACGTCGGGCCATTGGCGGCGGAGTTCCGCGGCAATAGCTTCGAGGCGGGGCACCACTTGGGATTCATATGCTTCGTATTCGATGAGGGTAACGCCGCTTCGGTGTTCTGCGTGATCGCGCACCACCCCGGAAAACACCACGATGGCCCCGCACTGAGGCTGGACGCACCAGTCGTAGATCTGGCCGACCGCAAGGGGGTCTTCGGTGAGGGCACACCAGTCATCGCCCGAGGTAGGAGGAACGAGCGAGAGTAAAACCGGTGATGAAACCGTTTTCTCGTCGCCTGACATTGCCATGTGCGCATTCTAGGTGCCGGTTGGGTACGGCCCAAGGTTCCTGGGGATTTTGCGCGAGCTTTTGCTCAGGTTTTGGCGGATTTCCGGTGGTCGTGTCGTGTTTTTGATGGCTTGGCGGCAAGGTTCATCGTTTTTGAACCGCTGGTTTTGGTAGCTCGTGAGGTTTATGGTCGATGCGGTTTAGGGTCGTGATGTTACGGTCCGTGAGGTTTACAACAGGAGATCTTCGGCGGCTTGGCGTACTTGCCAATCCCGGTCGCCGCTGGCCTGAGCGAGCGCTGCCTCTACATCGTCGCCTTCAAATGCCGACAGGGCAATCACGGCTCGTCGTCGAACGGTGGCTTTGTCGGCCAGGGCGTGGAGGATGGGTGCCTTTGCTTCTTCGGTGCCAATGCAACCAAGGGCAGCCACGGATGCTTCACGAACCAGGGCGTCGGGATGGCGGTAAACGGTTTCGGCCAAGGCTTGGACGATCTCGGCCAGGATTCGGTTTTCGGCCAGAGTTCGGTTTTTGACCACGGTTCGGTTTTCAGCCAGAGTTCGGTTTTCGACTAAGGATTGGTTTTCGGGCATGGTTTGGTTTTCGACTGCAGGGATGTCGGCACCTTGTTCCGGGCTTGGACCCGTTCCGAGGCCGTCTCCGGGGATTTCTTGGCTGTCGACGCTTGACTGCTGGTGACGTTCCCCAAGCGACCAGGCTCCCAACTCGGCCATTGTTTCGTCGCCGGTTTGCAAGTAGCGGAGCAGGATTGCGTCGATCTGGGGCGAGGCTTCGCTGGTGACGGGGGTTATGGTGGCCAGTTCACAAGCACGCCTACGAACCCGCAGATCGGTGTCCTCTAGAGCGCATGCGACATCGAGCGAGGTCAGTGTGCCAAGCCGTTCAAGGGCACTGAGAGCGGCGGCGCGGACGGTGGGATCGTGGTCGGCAAGGCCGGTGCGAACGAGTCCTCCGTTACCGGAATATCCAGCGAGGGTGACCGCCGTGCGTCGAGCTTGGGCACTGGCAAAGCCTTCAGCACCGGCAAAGCCCTGAGCACTGGCAAAGCCTTCAGCACTGGCAAAGCCCTCGGCATCGGAAAGAACGACGGTGCTGGACATGAGGAGAGAAGCTAGCGCGTCCCCGAAAAGCCCCGGTCGGTTGGGCGGCCCGGCAAAAAGGGGGATTTTTTCTACAGATTCGACGCGAAGAAGCCGAAGAGACAAAAATGCGTCACTCTGTGCAAGGTTCAAAACGAAACGGCCGCCTTTTGCGGTCTGTTTTTCCTTGCGCTGCCAAGGGTGCATTCCGTCTGCGTTCGTGTCGTGCATGCTGTGCGGGCTGTGCGGGCTGTGCGGGCCCTTTGCGGAGTCCGGAGGTTCACCGGGCTCAGGTCGAGCGAGGCGCTTCAATCGTCGAATTTGCCATGATCCTTCCCCTGTTCGTTGGGTTGCTCATGGGTTTCATCGACTTCGGTTTGAACCTGAACAACATTTCCAGCGTTCGCCAGGCTGTACGTGAAGGCGCTCGTGACGTTGCGGTAGGTGACCCTGGAGACACGCAGTGCACCCTCGAACCAGGTGTTGATGATCCGATGACCCTAGACACAAACGAGTCCGTGCTGATGCCCAAAACCAAGGCACTGCTTTGTGGCATCAAAGAGGCTGTTCCGGGGAGCAAACTTCGTTTGCGGCTCGCTTATCCCAATGGTGCAACTTCGGGCAAGAAGGGGTTGATCTGTGCTCAGTACCAAGTCACGAGCGCCACGGGATTTTACAACGCGCTTCTGAAAGACACGGTGACCAAGGTGCAAACGCAAATGCGTATCGAACGTGTCGAAGAAGAGCTGGACGCGTTTACCGAATCCTCCCTTGCCGGACAGAACTGGACGTGGTGCGCATGAGCGTCGAGAGAAGTACTAGAAACTCTCGGCCGACACTCGCCGGTAAACACCATCGAAAGCGTTCCTCAGCTTCCAACACTTCTGAATCAGGCGTGTATGCGGTTGTGGCGGTCCTGCTGACCACCCTTCTTCTCGGCATAAGCGCGCTCGCTGTGGATTTGGCCAACGCTCGTATGATTCGTACACAAGCACAAAACAGTGTTGATTCGGCGGTGCTTGCTGCGGCGCAAGATCTCCCCAACACAGAAAAAGTGCTGGCAACGGTCAAGGCCTATGCCCTAGATAACTTCAAACTTCCCGCCTCAGCCTGGATTGGATGCACCGACGACGGTGCTTTGGCAACACGTATTGACACCGATCAGAGCAATAATTGCATCACGATAGATGCTTCAAAATCTCGGCTTCGTGTGCGGCTCCCGGTTACCAGTATGCGCACGGCGTTCGGTCGCACCATTGGCGTAGACACCGTGAAGATTCGTGCGACTGCCGAGGCAGAAATCCTTGTCGGGCGAAATGACCGAGTCTTTCCAACAGGAATTAGCGGGGCTTCCGGCACGGGACTTCAATGTATGGAAGCTGGTGGTAGCGGGGCATGCCCGAACAATGGCACAGGAAACTTTGGAGCAATTAATTCTCCTCGCCTCAATATTCATCGGCCGTCGGCCCCAACCCCGCAGGCTCGAACAGACGACCTTGCAAAGCTCAACTACGCACTTGGAATCGACCATTCACTCGTTACTGATGCCGTTGCGCCCAAAGTCTGCGACGGGGGCACCGGATCCCCACCGGCCCCTTGTACACAAAGCAACGCTACGGACCCGTCCCTGTCGGCGAATCATTTGTTTTTCGTTCACGGAAACCCCTCAGCTCTTGCTACCGAGGGACTAGTAACCGGGGCGCTTTGCGCGGCGAATGGGTGTCGCAACAACCAAGGGATCGTCACGGCCGATGATGGTCGAGTTCCCTTTTGCGGAAGACTTGCTCGGCCGACACGCACCCCTAACAACCTTTCGCAACTCGTGCCTTCGGGAGGTTGTGTAGCCACTGCACCAACCATCACGCGAGCAGGAACGGTGATCAACGGGCATCACATATATATGTGGTTGACCCCTGAGGCTCGGGCGTACTTCTACCCAGAAGTTCCAGTCACTACAACGGGCCCTGCACTCGACAGCCCGCTGTATGCGAAGGGAGATGTTCGGCTTGACTGCTTCCTGTCTGACTACTCACCCCTGAACCCGCCTCCCACGAACTGCAGGCCCGCGACAGCTCCCCCACTGGCACCCCTCCCCGTTGCCGGTCTTCCTTCCGTCCCCATCTTTACGTCTGGGATGCTCTCGGACCCTCGTTACGGGACCGTCCCAACGATTTGTGATGTCAATGATCTCATCTGCGGTGGGTTTCCCAACGGCAACGGGCTTGCCGCCATAACGGACTTCAAAGGATCGTTTCTGTACGTTCTCAACATGTCCAACCCGGGGACCCAGGTGGACTCGTTCAATGGATGGATCTTCGATTTGTCGCTCGTGCAGCCAAACACGGATTTGGTTTCCTCGTCGCCGACCCCAGTAGTGCACTTGTCGAAGTAGGTCCGCCCGGTGCAGGTGCTGCCAATCCGCACTTGTCGGTTGGTGAAGCACCAACTGACGGGTATCGAAGCGGAGCGGAGTTGGGGCCCATCGGCGTTAGATTCAGGTGCTGCCAATCCGCATTTGCCGGTTGGTTAAGAGCACCATCAGTGTGGGTGACGGAGGTCGGCCCGGCCCGCTTTTAATCTGAGTGCGCAGTTGTTCCGCAGCACGTGGAAGGCTCTTGGGTATGGGTTTTGCGGAAGTGTTTCGTGGACCCTTCCACTAAACGATGATTTGACGTGTATCGGTGCTGAATGTCTGCTGAATTTCCTAATCCTGCCCAACCGCCAAGTGTTTCGAACCGTGGTTCGGCTGGCGAGGTTTGGAGTGAGACTGACCGTGCGTCGCACCGTCAGCGGATGGAAAGCTCGGGCGAGGACGACGGTCTTGCGGACCAACCTGAGGGGGAGAAGCCGCTTGGTTCTGGGCCGACTGGCGGCGGCAGGAAGCGTGAAGTCCTTAAACGGGTGGGGCTGATTGGGTTCCTCGGGGCGTGGATTTTTTTTAACTTTTACC
>JAYTWN010000165.1:0-9955 GCA_043743435.1 Acidimicrobiia bacterium | reverse complement strand
TCAGCATTAAGCCCACGGTTGGCTCGATCAATCCGCCGATCACCGCTGCTAATTCGGTGAATCCGCCGACCTACCCAGCCGAAGGCAAGTTGTTGTGGGCCACGGTTGGAGTGAAGAACGATGTTCGCGGGCTGGACCTGCTGATGGGTTGGCTCAAGGGTGATTCCGACGTGTTCAAACGGGAACTGCTCTACGGGAAGGCCAATCGTAAAGAAGCGGCCCAGCAAAGCCGTGAGGAAATGGACGATGCGAAATCGGTAGCAAAAGTGTTGGCGGCTCGTCGGCTGGGAATTGCGACGGTTGATGGTGGAGCGGAGGTGTTGGACCGGGAGAAGGGTCGTCCGGTGGAGAAACTGTTGGCCAATGGTGAAGTGATTATTGCCGCCGACGGGAAGCCGATTTGTTTGAGCGGTGACTTGCGGGAGTTGATGCTCACCAAGAAGGAGGGTGATTCGGTGACCCTCACGGTGCTGGCTGCGCAAACCAAGGCTGCAGACAAGAAGGCTGGAACGGCAAAGCCTGCGAACCCCAAAGCGGGAGCCAACGACGAGAGCCCGAAACCCAGCGACCCGAAACCCGGCGACAAACCTGCACAGCGGACGGTGGTGGTGCCGTTGCACTCGGTCAAAGGGATCCAGCGTCAGTTGATGGGCGTGATTCTTGGGCCTTCGAAAACCCGTCCGTGCCGGTTGCCTTTTGATCTGGAAGTGAACACCGACCGTATTGGGGGCCCGTCGGCAGGGTTGGCCATGACGTTGGCGGTGCTGGACCGTTTAAGCCCCGGTGAGCTCACTGGTGGGGGCAAAGTTGGGGCGACGGGGACCATTGAAGCCGACGGTTCCGTAGGGGAAGTTGGCGGTGTTAAGCAGAAGACCGCCAGTGTGCGGGCAAGTGGTGCAAAACTGTTCATAGTGCCCCTTGCAGAGGTCGCACTTGCGAAGCCCCATGCGGGGAAGATGCAAGTGATTGGTGTCCGCAACCTCGAAGAGGCACTCGCTGCTCTCCGCAAGGCGGGTGGTGATCCGCTTCCTTCCCCAAGTAGGTGAACTTCAATGTCCAGTGCGTCAACATCGGCGACCCCAACAAACCCATCTAGTTCGCAAGGCTCCTCGGGCTCCGGCTCGTTTGGCTCTTCGGCCTTGGGTGCTTCCGTGATAAACCGTCCGAGTGCGGTGGATGATCTTCGTAATGCCAAGTTCACATCGGCGTTTCGTGGGTATGACACGGCTGAGGTTCGAGCGTTTTTGCAGCGCATGGCTACTCGCGTTGAGGCTGAGTTAGGTCTGTCCGAGCGGGTTGTGCTCAGGCCGATCGCTCCTGATGTTTCTGCTCATGTTGCGCCTGATGCTGAATTGGTGCTTGATGAGGCCGCGTATTTGGCGGCGGCGGAGGCCGCTGCTTCGGCTCTGGATGCCGGGCCGGTTCAGAGCGCGGACGAGGTGTTGTTGGCTGCCCGCAGTGAGTACGAGGCGATTTTGGCGTCGGCTCGTAATGAGGCCAATGCCATTGTGGTTAAGGCCAACGATGATGCGGCGCGGATCATTTTGCGGGCTCGTGCGGAATCGCGGGGGAAACCTTCAGCAGATAGTTCCGCGGTGGTTGAGGCAGCGTATGCCCAGGCAGCTTCTGATCCTGAGTTGGCGCGCGAACAGGCCCGGTTGATGATCACCGAGGCCCGAGCGGTGCGTGAACGGATTCTCACCGATCTCAACAAGCGTCGCAGAGTGGCTCATGTGCAGTTGGAGCAGTTGCGGGTTGCTCGGGAGAAACTGACCGAAACCTTGCGTGAGGCTCGCCGCATTGTGGATGATTCGGCCCGTGATCTTTCGACGGCTGAGGTGGAAGCCCGTCTCGCTGCCGATGCTGCGGGCCGACGTATTTCGGCTGAGGCACTCCCATCGATTGGTGAACTTGAAGTCGAGCTGTGGGGCGGCCGGCATATGCCCAGTACGCGTACCTTTGCCAGTGCGTCTACTCCCGTTTCTGATGCTGATGACAGCTTCGAACAATCCCGTTCCGTTTCCACCCATACCCCCGTCGCTGTTTCGCAGGGCGAACGTAGCGGTGGATCCAACCTTGAGGCCGCTACCCTCAACGTCGCTGTCGTCGAACCTTCCGGAGGCGAACTTGCTGCAATCGCTGATGTGGCTGTTGCGGTTGGGGTGGCCGTTGCCGTTGATGTGGCCGTTGCCGAAAGTGTCGTCGAAGTCGAGGTTGAAGTCGAGGTTGAAGTTGAGGTTGAAGTCGGGGCCGGCCTACACGCAGAGACAGAGCAAACGATTTCTCTGCTCGACGATTCGCCTGCTTTGGTAGAGCTCCCGGTCATGTTGCCAGTCGCGATGGCCGACGTGGTGTCCGATGGTAAAGATGCGCTCGTCGAGGTCGCGGTTTCCATTGAAGATGCCGAGGTGAGCCCGATGGTCGAGCGTGCTGCGACCCTTCAAGACCTGTCCCGGGTCCGGACTGTAGAGCCCGTTGAAGCGGCAAAGAAGCGTCCGGCCAATGTCGACGACCTGTTTGCCCGTCTGCGTGCTGATCGTGAACGCGCTGCTGTTGAAGCTCGATCGGTCCTTGCTGTCAAGGAAGCCGAAGAAGCCACGAACAGCAGTGGGACTTCTGAGGATGAAACGACCTCGGGTTCCCAATCCGGCTTGCCGGTTGGTCAAGAACCCACTGGCGGGACTCGAAGCGAAGCGGAGATGGGGCCCGACAGCTCATTTCGGGGTGCCGTACTTGATCTTCGACCCAACGACGAGGGAAGCGGTTCCGGAAGTCGTGCCAGTAACGGTAGCGGCAGTTCGAAGCGCGTCAAGGGATCATCGGGGTCGTCTTTGAGTTCTTCAGGATCATCCGCGGGATCCAATTCTGAATCACCGACACCGCTGCGTTTCGCCGACAATTCTTCCGATTCAGCGTCGTTTGCAGCCGTTGCGCAAGCCGGTTCGGTTGCGGTGCTTGATCTTTCCGATGTCGACGATCACGTCACGGCGATTGTTCTCGATTTACGTCCGAGTAGTGCAGCACCCGAGTTGCGAAGTGCCCAAGCTAAGAGTGCCGATTCCCATTCGGAGCACAGCGTTTCTGAGGCCGACGATGGTATGGACTTTGTTGTCGGTCCGTTGCACAGCAGCTTGATTCGTACGGTAAAGCGTCGTTTGCATGATGAGCAAAGTTCGATCCTGGCCATGTTGCGCAGCTATCGAGGAACGCTTGATGTAGATCGGCTTTTGGGTTCGGTGCAGGAACATCAGCTTCGTTTGACGGCGGAGATTCATCCGATTTTCGTGGATGCCTTCCGAGTGGGTGCCGAGAAGAGCGGTGCCAAGATGACCGATGCCGAGATCGACGATTTACTACGTGAACATATTGAAAGTGTGGCCGCTTCGGTTACGGTGTCGATCCGTTCTGAAGTGGCGTCCATTGTTGCCGAGCAGGGTGGCAACGACAGTCGTGCCCTTGGTGAATCGCTCACATCTACCTACCGCACGTGGACGACCGAACGTATCGGTACGGTAGTCACCGGAGCGGTTGTTGAGACCTATCGACTGGGTACCGCCGCCTAAATTTGTTTGCCGAGTAAAGGTACTAGTGCGTGTTCGCTCCGGTCATTACGTAGTGATTTCGGTGTGAATTCCTCAGTGGTGCTGGGAAGCGGGAGGAAACACTACGCAAGGATTTACGCCTCCCTGCACTAAGTATGCATATTGGGTGGGTTCTTGTGGGTTCGTGTGGGTTCGAAACAGAGAAACTCCCACCCAAACTCGCAACCGAAGCAACAATCCAACCAAGGCAACGAAACCAATGCATTGCCACTACTTGTGCCTCGTTGAGCTAACCAAACGCTAGCGTCGAAGCTATGTCTTCACCGATGGATATGCCGGGTCAACCGAAGCTGCCGAATATGCGGGCGGTCCGTCCGCAGTCTGGCCTTGGTGTTGGACGGCGCAGAGGTGGCTTGGGAGCGATTGTTCTCGGCTTGTTCGTGTTGGTGGGGTTGCTTCGCTCTTTTGCTGGCGTGTACACCGATTACTTGTGGTTTGATCGTTTGTCGTTCACGTCGGTATGGAGCCAACTCATAACCGTCAAGTTGGTGTTGGGTTTCGGGGCCGCGCTGATCGCCGGCTTCTGCGTGTGGTTGACCATCGGTATATGCGCCAAAGCTGCGCCGAAAACGGTTCGTTTTGCACCGAATGAGGAGCTGGTTGCGGCTCTGCGTGAAGTGCTGATGGCTCGTACGAGAGCGATTCGCATTGGCGTTTCGGTGTTGATGGGCCTGTTGGTGGGCCCGGTTATGGCGTCGCATTGGAACCAGTGGATCTTGTTTCGCAATGGGGGATCGGTCGGCACGTCGGTTCCGCGTTTTGGAGGCGATGTTGGCTTCTACCTGTTCAAACTGCCGTTCCTGTCCAGTGTTGGTTCATGGCTGTTTGCGTTGCTGATGGTGTTGGTTCTGGTTGCTCTGGTGTTCCATACGGTTTTCGCTAGTTTGCGCTTTGGGATGGGTTTCCCTAAAGGCACCCATGCCGTGCGTATACATATCACTATCCTGTTGGTGCTCATCGCTCTGGTGAAGGCGGTCCTGTACTGGCTTGACCGTTTCGCATTGACGACGTCGACGAATGGGTTTGTGGTCGGTGCTTCCTATACCGATTTGGTGGCCCGTCGTCGAGGGCTCGAGCTGTTGGTCCTAGTATCTCTGGCCGCAGCGGTGTTGTTGATCGTAAGCCTACGTAGGAATGACTGGATGCTCCACGGAGTGGGTGCCGGGGTTTGGTTGTTGGTGGTCATTGTGGCCACGGGAATTTACCCGCGAGTACTGTCACGAATTGTGCAGTCCGATGAGCAGAACCGTGAACGGGCTTCGATCACCAACAACATTGCCGCTACCCGCACCGCCTTTGGGCTCAATGGCGTCACCACCTCCGTTCTGCCGCTGAGCGATGAAGTGCCAATCGACGCAGTAGCAAAACAGAACGCCACCACGACATCGGCCATTCTTGCCAACATTCGGCTCTGGGAACCTCGGGCCGATATTGCCGCCAACACCTTCACCTCAACGCAAAAAGTGAACGACAATTTTTCGCTGCAGAACGTAGATGTTGATCGCTACACGATTGACGGTGTTACCACCCCAGTTATCGTTTCCGCACGGGAGCTGAATTTGTCGCCAGAAACGCGTGGATCCTGGCTCAAGTCACGGTTGGCCTACACCCACGGTTACGGGTTGGTCATTGCCAAGGCCAACCGTGCCGGGAACGCCGGGTTGCCATCCTTTGTGGCCAAGGATCTGCCGCCTACCGGTCAGCTTTCGGTGAAAGAACCGCGGATCTATTTTGGTGAGCAGACGGATTCCTATGCGATCGTAGGGTCGAAAACCCGGGAGGTTGATTTCCCGGATCCTGATGGTTCGGAGCGCACATCGAGCTATTCGGGTAAAGGTGGCGTGGCCGTTGGCGGACCGTTGCGACGTTTGGCCTTCGCGTTGCGTTTTGGTGATGCCAACTTGATCATCTCCAAAGAAGTGACTTCGAAGGCGAAGTTGCTCTACGTACGTGATGTTCGCAAACGTGCCGAGGCTGTTGCCCCGTTCCTGGCGTTCGATAACGACCCGTATCCGGTATTCGCGAACGATCGAATCGTATGGGTACTTGACGCCTACACAACGAGCAGTCACTATCCGAACTCCCAGTATGCGCCGATCGGCTCGGTGTTTTCCGAGAGTGGTCTGTATCGAAGACTCAACTACGTACGGAACTCAGCGAAGGTCATCGTTGACGCCTACGACGGTTCGGTCCAGCTGTACACAACCGAAGCGGTGTCTCCAAAACGGGCCACGCAAACGGCTGCTGCTGATCAAGTCGATCAAGCGGATACCGGCGGGGCCATCGCTGCGCTCAACGGGCCTGGGGCTGATCCGATCATTCAGGCCTATCGCAAGGCCTTCCCCAAGTTGTTTCGTACCAACGCCCAACTTGACGTTGACTATCCCGAGCTTCGATCCCACTTTCGCTATCCGCAGGATCTTTTTCGTATCCAAACGGCCATGATTGGTCGCTACCACGTGGAGAAGTCTGATCAGTTCTACAAGAATTCGAGCCGCTGGGAACTGAGTGCCAACCCCGGTGATTCGCCAGCCGTGAAGAAAGACGAAGGAGCAGTGGCCAATGGCTTCGCTCCGATCGTTTCGTCCGCACCACTCAATATGCGCCCCTACTATTTGCAAAGTGCGCTCCCCGGTAGTGACCAAGCCGAATTCTTTTTGCAGTCGAACTTGGTCACGTGGTCAGAGAATCGTGACCAGCAGAACCTTCGTGCGGTGTTCGTCGCCCAATCGGATCCGGCAAACTACGGACAGTTGAAGATTCTTACCGCACCGACGGATCGCCAAGTGAGTGGGCCGGCGTTAGTTGGTCGCTCTATGAGTTCCAATGCCGAGATTTCTGCGCAGGAATCTCTGTTGGGTACCGGTGGCTCCCAAGTTCGTTATGGCAACATGCAGGTGCTTCCCGTCAATGGCTCGTTGCTGTTTGTGCGGCCCATGTTCGTGGAAGCCAGCAATTCGAATCTGCCGTCGTTGCGGTTTGTTGCCGTGAGCTTCCGCGACAAGATCGGTTTCGATCCAACTATCGAAGGAGCCTTGGCCCAGGTTGGGCTGGATTCGCAAACCGGTGAACTCACGCCTGCTGCGGGCAAGAGCGGGGCTGGTGGAACTGGTGGCACGAGTAAACCCAAGCTGTCGAGTGGATCTGAACTTTCGGTGACGGATGCAGCGGTGCTGAGCGATGTTGCTGATTTGCTGGACCAAGCGCAAACGGCCCTCGATAAAGGTGATCTCGGGACGTATCAATCTCGAGTTGACGATGCCCGCAAACTCCTCGAAGAACGGGCGGCTGTGGCAACCTTGCCTGCCCCGGCATCCACAACGACGATTCCGCCACGAGGTTCTCTGGTTCCTCCCGGTGTCACGGTGCCACTGCCAGGAACGCCCCCGGAAGGCCAAATCAAACAGAAGCTTCTGGCCGCCTCAACCACGACCAAAAAGCCCTAAACCTTTAATGAGGAGAACTAGTGCAGAGATTTTCCGAGGCGGCCCCGAAGTTCGGGGCCAAGGTTGGCCGATGGGCGTTTGGTAAAGGGCTGCCGACGGATTTTCGCAAGGGTTGCCCTTCTCCGATGATGTGTTTCTAACCAGGAGTTGTTTTGCGATGCTACGGGTGTGACCGGAGGCGCTCGCTAATTCTGTTTCTGATCTGTTTTCCCTCTGCTACAATTTCAAGAGTCAACGCGGGGTGGAGCAGCTCGGTAGCTCGTCGGGCTCATAACCCGAAGGTCGCTGGTTCAAATCCGGCCCCCGCCACTAGATAGAACGCCCCAGGCTTCAGAACCTGGGGCGTTTTGCTTTTTTCCCGATGCAAAACCAGTCCTCCGGTAGCGACACTCGCAAACTGGGTTGACTGAGCCTTTGAACGTACGTTCTCGAACCGCTGGGCGGCCAAGGGCTCACGCCAGGATAGGGAGCGCGGTTGTGGCGAGCGTCGTGTGTCCCGGGCAAGGACGCAGGATGCGGACGCATCGCCGGCCTCACTCCATCGGAAGGACGAGCACACTGCCTGGGGCGTACGGAGCCGGCAGAACCGCAGCATATGTCCTGACACGAGCCCTAAGTGAAGCGGGCGAGGAAGGTGTCGATGCGGTTGATCTCGTCGATTCGGGTTTCGGGTTTTCGCCAGCCGTGGCCTTCGCCTTCGTAGATGACGAGTTCTACGTCGCGGCCCAGGGCAGTGAGTTGTTCGGCAATGGCTCGTGATTGATCTATGCCGACGACGGGATCTGCATCGCCGTGCAGAATCAACAGTGGTGCCGTAATCAGCGTAACGTGGGTGATTGGGGATCGTTCGGCGTAGAGCGCTTCAGTACGTGTACCTACGAGTGAGGCGTTATAGTGCTTCTCATATCGGTGCGTGGTGGCATCGAGTGCGTCGAGATCGGTGACGGGGTAAAGCACGATCCCGCCAGCGAAGAGATCTCCGAAACGAGCGAGTAAATGCAGTGTGGTGAGCCCACCGGCGGATCCGCCCATCATCACGATACGGGCAGGATCAGCCCACCGAAGTGCAATGGCGTGGCGAACCCCGTCGGCGCAGTCAGTTACGTCGATATCACCCCAACGGCCCCGCATGGCTCGGGTGTATTCGCGGCCCCAGCCCGTTGATCCCCGGTAATCGGGGACGAGAATTGACCACCCCTGGCTCAGCCAATGGACGAATCGTGGATTGAACGTCACGATGTTCTGATCGGTCGGGCCACCATGTGCACTTACGATCATCGGTGTTGGACCGGTTGCGTTTGCTGGTCGATAGATGCGTCCGTGAATGGTGGCGCCGTCGGTTGCAGTCCACGAAATTACTTCTGGTTCGGGGATGGTAAATCCGTCCCAGGCGCCCACGGATCCGCGGGCCACCGTAGTTTTTAAGCCGCCCGCAGCGTTGTAGACAACCAGTTGCGCAGGGGTTTTCCCGCCGGTTCGCACCGCTGCTATTCGGCTTGCTCCGCCCGGAGTCGTAGCCCAGGAGACACCGATATGTACGGCCCTGGCAAGCTCGCGAACCACCCCATCAGGGCGTCGATCTCCGTCGCCGACGGGGGGAAGCGCTTCACGATAGAGAGCCTGGGCAGGAAAAGCTTCGGCCGTAAGAGGCTGGGTGTAAGAAGCTTCGGTGGAAGGAGCGTCGGGGTGAGAAGCGCTTGCGACGCAGAGCTTGGCGAATCCACCCTCGTTCCGCACAAAGGCCACCTGCTCGCCGTCTGGTGACCAGCACCATGATCGATTGCCGGGTCCCCATGTTGGTCCACCGTGTTCGAACTCTTCGGGAGCGGGTGTGTGGACCGCTGATTCGAGAACCAGCGCAGATAGTATGCGCACATTGCGATAACCACTGCGATCATCGAGCCAACCAAGAGCACCCGTTGAGGAGAAGCGGGGCTGGCTGGAGGAAAGCTGCGTCGACCCCGCAACAACTTCGATGGGACCGACCAGGACCCGCGAAGCATCGTCGGACCCTGCGGTGATACGTGTACAGACGATTCGTGATTCGTCCCACGGCATATGCGGATCAGACCACTCGTGCCACATCAAAAGTCCATCGGAACCCTGTTTTGATCTGTCGGGCCCCATCTCCGCTGCGCTTCGAGTCCCGTCAGTGGGTTCTTTTCCAACCGGCAAGCCGGACCAAGAACCCCAGGCCGGGTCGCACCGAAAGTTGGCCGCCAGAGGACCAACAACATTGCCTGCAACGACAACAATTGCACCCGGGGCAGCTGAACCGCGCTGGGCCACGCCGATCGATTGCGTGGCTTCATCGTCGATCACGAAGGCGATGTAGCGACCATCGGGAGAGACGGTTGGCGACCAGAGTCGAGCCCCAAGCGGTGCAGCCACCATGAGGCGACCCAAGCTACCGCCGCGGTCTATCTCGTACAATCCACCTGACTTGGCGACGTAGATCAACCCCGTTGCATCGGGTAGCCAGTCGTAGCTGCCACCGCCGCTTGGATGAGCGCTTGCGACTGGTGGATCAACGGTGAGAATGGTTTCGGGTCCGAAGCCATCAAGGTCTGGCGCCTCAGGGAGGTCGATACCAACCAACGCGGTTCCGTTTGCTGTGGCGGTGGAGAACACCACGGTCAAACCATCGGGTGACAGCTTTGGTTCAGTAAGCGGGCGATCCGAACCAACGAGGACCGCGGATGAACTGATTTGACTTGTCTTCACACTCGCGAATCCTACGGCCTTCGATCCCCGAAACCCGCTGAATTGTGCAGGCTGAACCAAGTTCGCGGGATCCGTCTATTCGGAGGCCCCGACTAGGTGGGATGCGTGGGAATTGGGTAACTCGGGCTTTGCTCCGTCTTGGTTTGGCTTTGCTCTGTCTTGGCTTGGCTTTGCTCTATTGGT
>JAYTWN010000164.1:0-7447 GCA_043743435.1 Acidimicrobiia bacterium | reverse complement strand
CGAGTGTCACCTTTGAGTTTTCGCACCGCCGGTGGATCTTCGGTGCGCACACGATATTTGCCCATCAGCGTTTCGATCGTTCGTTGTACAGCAGCGGTTTCGCCGAGCGAGGGAAGCACTTGGGCGATGTAGCTGAGGAACACGGGATTGGGGCCGACGACAAGCAACTTTCTTTTCGCAAAGGCTTCACGGTGGGCGTACAGCAAGTAAGCGGCGCGGTGCAGCCCGACGGCGGTTTTGCCGGTTCCGGGGCCTCCCTGCACAACCACCAGATCGGCGAATGGTGCGCGGATAATGGCATCTTGTTCGGCCTGAATGGTGGCCACGATGTCCCTCATGGCCCCGGTTCGACCGCGTTCGAGTTCAACTAGTAGCGGGTCGGGCACGCCTCCTGAGCCACCGGCTTCGCCGTCGGGGTCGGTGAAGTCTTCGTCGAAGCTGCCAACAATGGTGCGTTGTTCGAGCGCGAATCGGCTTCGGGTGTCGAGGCCTCGGGGGTCGGCGAAGGTGGCACGATAAAACGGCGCAGCAACCGGGGCACGCCAGTCAATGACGACGGGATCGCCATTGGCATCTTCCACATGACGTCGCCCGATGTAGTGGGTCATGGCGTCGGTTGAGCCGTAGCTTGCTTCGGCAATGCGTCCGAAGGTGAGCGGGGATTTCGATTCGGCCACGGCAGCTAACCGTTCAGCGAGGCGGTGTTGGATTAGGGCGCTGTCGTAGGCGTCGGTGAGGTGTGCGTCGGCTTGGGCCTGGGCGAGAACTCGTTCGGTACGTTCGCGCATGGCGGCCAGGGCCGCGTAGGCGCCGTCAAGATAGGTCTGCAGCCGCCCGAGTTTTTCGTTTTCTCCGTTCGGGCTCGAGACTGATTGTGCAGGGTCCGGACTCGAGACAGATTGTGCAGGGTCCGGGCTCGAGACAGATTGTGCAGAGTTCCGTTCCGGGGCTGGTTTTGAGAGGTCCCGCGATGGGTCGAGATTGACGGAGTCCACAACTACCTTCCACACGTTCGAGGGCTAAAGATGCTGTGCGCACGAAGTAGGTGGGTCGTGTATCCGTGAGAATAGAGCCGGGTGTCAGACAAAGGGTTTCGCCTTCGTGATGCCGACCCGGTGTTTAGCCAAGCACGCGCCATCAAAGCACCGTTGGAAATAGCGTTCCTCACGGAGGCCATGCGAAGAGCTGACCTAGTTAGTTAGTGAATCCACACGGGGGTGCCATTAGGAACCTGTGAGGGCAACCAGCGGGCATCACCCATGGTGATCCGCACGCAACCGTGCGAGGCCGGGTATCCCGGAACGGACGGCGAGCCGTGAATGGCGTATCCACCGGAGAAGTACAGCGGGCTAAACAAACGACCGAGACGGCTGGTTCGCCAACCGGTGATGCGATGGCCGATACGAAAACGTCCACGTGGGGTAACCGCCACGCCGCAGCTACCTTTTTCGCAGTACCGCTTGCCGGAACCGGTGGACACCCGAATGGTTCGGTAGAGCTGCCCGCCTTTTCGGATGTACAAGCGCTGACGGGCGATGCTCACTTCGATGCTGACCGGACCACTTGCCTTAGAGTTGGTCCGCGAAGCCAATGTGGGGGGAACTTGCGTCTTGGCAGGTTTCGTGGTGACGGGTTTTGTGGCTGGGGCCTTTGTGACCGAAGGTACGGAGTTAGCCGTTGGAGGTTCAGTTGTGGCCGACGTGGCAACGGGGGCTGCTGTGGAGGCAGGTGCGGTTGTTGCTGGCACGGTGGTTACGGGTGCTGCGGTCGCCGGGGCGTTAGTTGCCGGAGCTGTCGCCGTTGTGGTTGCAGGCGACGTGGGCGCTGGCGTGGTGGGAATCGTGGGGAAAACCAACGTGGGGGCTGGTGTTTCCTGTGCGCTGGAAATCTCGACGGTGCCGGCGAGCAGCGCTGCACTCACGAGAAGTACACCGAACACCGATTTCTGTAGACGTAGGGTTATGTTCGGGACGAACCGGGGGGAAGTTTTCACGACGTAAATAGTACGCGCACGCACAACCAGCAACGCAACACCTTGAGCAAGGTTCAACGACTTTCTTCGGTGTGACTTGTGCCGTCCAAGCATGCGCCACGGATTGGTGCACTATGTGAACGTGCAAACCATCGAACGCTTTGATGATCCGCGCGTTGCCGCCTTTCGCAACGCGAAGGACGCTGCGTCTCGTCAGGCTGGGGTGTTTTTGGCCGAAAGCGAGTTGGTAATCACTCGGGTGTTTGACTCGGGGTATTCCATCAAAGCTCTCCTAGTTTCGACGAGCCGATTTGAACGTTTGGCGTCCAGGATTGACTTAGCTAAAGAGGCACATCTCGCTCGATCGGCTCAAGCAGCCCAGTCCGCTCTGACTGTTGACCCCCAGTCGGCATCGACCATTCAGTCGACCGAGAGCATCCACACGGCCGACACCCCAAAGGCGACACAGACCGTGTACGCAGGCGATGCAGGCTTTCCCGTGTTTGTTTGCGAGCAGCCGATCCTGGAAGCCATTGTGGGTTTTCCCCTGCACCGTGGTTGCTTGGCCATTTGTTACCGGCCGGAGCTTGCTCGTGCCGATGTGCTTTTGCGCGACGCGAACACGGTAGTGGTGCTCGATGATGTCGTGGACCCCGACAACATTGGTTCGCTGTTTCGTCACGTTGCCGGATTTGGGGCCGATGCCGTGGTGCTGAGTGCCCATGCTGGCGATCCGCTGTATCGAAAATCCGTTCGAGCATCGATGGGTTGGGTACTTGAAGTGCCCCATGCGCGGTTACCTTCGCGGGACTCGCTGCTGCCCACGCTTGACGGTTTGGGTTTCATCACCATCGCGCTGACGCCACGAAGGGACGCGCCAACGTTACGTTCGGTGGTGGAGTTATTACGACCAACGGACCGTGTGGCTCTGCTGCTTGGCGCGGAGGCTCCAGGGTTGACCGATCACACCATTGCCAACGCCACTTATCAAGCGCGCATACCAATGACCGAGCACGTGGATTCGCTCAACGTCGCTACCGCTGGGGCCTTGGCCCTCTACGAACTCACCACGGCTCATCCAAACCGCATCATGTTGCGCACCGCACCACCCGAACTGACAAAAGACTTCAGTTGACTTGTTCGGGCGGTCTGCGTAAAGCTGCGCGTCGTTTGCAACGTTGAAGGGTTGCGCTTGGTTCGCAGACTCACTTGCTTCCGCAGGCTGGCTTGCGGGCTGGCGGGCAACTACGTTGTTACCGTGCTGATCACTACCGACGCTGTTTCTGTTGACGCCTTCGCCGCTGGAACCGGGTGGGTGGCCAAACCCGAAGGCTTATGCAAGGGCGAAATGTGTGTTCCTGCACCCGGTTCGCTCACCTTCGACGGGTCGGTTGATGTGGCCATTGCTACCGCCAAACTTTCGATGCCGGTGGTGAGAGATGAGGCTTCGGGAGTGCGGGCGATTGGTCGTTCTACCTTGAGCGCCAAAGCCCTCGATTCGGTGGCGTTGCCTGCTATCACTTTGGAAACCCGTGATGGGAACCCATTCAATCTGGGTGCTCTGCATGGGAGACAAACCTTGCTAGTGGCCTGGGCTTCTTGGTGAGGCTGTCGCACCAGCTTGCCCGTGTGGCAGGCATTGCATGCAGAACTCTCCCCACACGGCACCGACGTTGTCACCATCGCCCTCGATAGCGATCCGGAGTTGGCTTATCCCTGGATGGACGCTGCTGCTTCAACGCATGTGGCGCTCGTTGATCGTGGTCATGTGACGGGTTCGTTGCTGGGTTTTGTGAATGTACCGTTGGCTATTTGGGTGGACGCGAACGGCAACATTGTTCGTCCGGCCGAAGTGGCGAATGTGATCCCGAATTCGTTGAAGGGCAAGCCGCTGCCTGAGGGGTTGCCGCCCCGGATCAATGGTCGCCTTGAGTTGGTGCAACAGTTCGCGGACGTGTCGCAGGATTATCTCGCTGCCATTCGGGATTGGGCTGTGAAGGGCTCCGCGAGTGCGTTTGCGTTGACGTCGGATGAAGTGATTGCCCGCAGCCAACCGGTTTCTGCCGACGCGGCCCGGGCCGGTGCGTGTTTTGAGTTGGGCCAGTACTTGTTGGCCAATTCTGGGCGTGATGAAGGCCTCGATGAAGGTCTCAATGGCGGGACTGAGGGTGGGCTTGATGCTGCTGCCCCATGGTGGCGTGAGGCGCACAAGCTTGATCCTACGAACTGGACGTATCGTCGCCAAGCCTGGTCGCTTTCCACCACGGTGGCGGGTCAACCTGCGGACCTGATTCAAGAACCAACGGATCGTTTCGAAGGAAACTGGCTCGACGATCTGGTTGCTTCCGGTGGAGCAGATTCGTACTACGCCCCCTTCAGCGGGGCTTAGCACTCCCCCCCGTCTGGCTCGGTCAGTTTGCGTCTACTGGCGCGAACGTGAGACGGTCAGGGTGTGATGAAGCGGATTTGCTACCCACGGCCATGGCTTTGGCGGGAGCAATTGCTGAGCAGGTTCCCGAGATGGTGGCCCATGTTCGCCAGGATTGGGACGCAACGGCGTGCCTTCCGTTTCGTGAGGCTCACAAGGCACACTCGCGTTTTGCTGCCGAGCATGGTTACGGCGGGGCCACATCGGAAACCTTGGTGGCGAACCGTCAAGCCGTGGTCGACCGAGCGAAAACTCAGCCTGGTTCCTAAAATCAGTAGTTGGTAACTGCCGTCGGCTGTGCATTGCGATGCGATTGGTCGGTTGTCGCCAACTTTAACCACAACCGACCACACGCTTAGCGCTGTGTTCCCTTGGGCCAGAATGTTTGGGCTGATTCGCCTTGGTGGAGATCACTCAGTTGGTTTCGTAAGCGCGCGTACTACATCCAGAGTTTGCGGCAGCGTCATTGATCCGTACCAGGTCGGGGTCGTGGTTCCGTCGGCATGGTTGGCGTACACGGCGACGGTAGGCCCGTGATCGCAGGCACCAAGACATCCCGAAGAGGTCATTCGAACCGAGCCGCCAGTGCGGTAGTAGGCCAGGCGTTCGTCTTCCATGGCTTGCCACAGAGCCCGATGGAGTTCTTGGCTGCCACGAACCGCGCAGCGTCCGTCAACGCAAACCAATACGTGGGCGCTGGTTTGGGGAACGGGGGCCTCATGCATGACCCGCTGACCCTAGTCGTGAGAGGACACATACCCAATAAGGGCCCTACTTAACAGGACCAACCTAGAAGAGACCCTACCTAAAAGGGCCCTACCTAAAAGGGCCCTACCTGATAGTCCGCGCCGCTCTCCGAGGTTGAAAGGAACGACCGAGACAGGATCTAACCCAAGCGCTGGAGCATTTGCGCAGCGATTCGGGGGTGTGACGCCACCACGTAGACCGCTAGTTCAGCAAGCTGGTTCACCGCTCCAAGGCAGTCGCCGGTGATGCCACCCAGCCATCGTTTGAAAAACACACTGCTAAGCGCGCAGAGCGCTACCAGGCCGACGAGTAGCGCAGCGCCGACTCCGAATCCAAACAGCAACAACGCGATGGGGGCCGAAGGAAGCAGTGTGGCGACACCAAGGCGCGTTATGGAAACCATGCCCGCATACGGTTTTGCCAACGAGTCGGGGTCCTCTACGTAGGCGGTAAATCGGATCATCACGACCGAAGTCCACCGGGCCAATACATGAGCGACGATCACCACCACAGCCATGGATTTCCACGATCCAATCGCTCCGAGAGCCAAGACTTTTGCCATGAGCAGCAGCGATACGCCCGAAGCCCCGAAGGATCCAACGAGTGAGTCACGCATGATTTCACGTCGGCGTTGTTGGGTTATTCCGCCAAAGGCATCGCACACGTCGGCAAAGGCATCTTCGTGGAATCCCCCGGTCACCACGGCCGATGACGCCACTGCAAAGACGGCGGCGACGATCTGGAAATGCCCAAGAGCCCCACCGAAGAGCGCAACTACTCCGGCAGAGATTGCACCGACGAGTACTCCAACAAGCGGGAAGTACACCGTTGAGCGAGCTAAATCATCGGGCGAATAGGCGGTCCAAGAGGGGCAACGCAACCGGGTGAGGAGTTGTTGGGCAGCAAAGTAGCGGGACAAACCTCGGCGCAACACAAACATCACCGTGTAGTTGACCACACCGCCGATGCTCGAACGGGCAAACAACCGCGATTTCGAAGCACAACATCATGAACTTTGCTGAAGGGGCCTCAAACCATTACCGCCGGACCGCAACGGTGCCGGTCGTACCGGGTGGCTCTGCAATGGCGTTGGGGCTGGGCAACCGCATAGGGTCGCGTGGGCTGGCGAACGTTGGGCGCAATCCCGGCGACGGTGTTGTTGTTGTTGTTGTTGTTGTTGTTGTTGTTGTTGTTGTTGTTGTTGTTGCGTCCGTGGCCCGCTCGTTATGGGCTTGGCGTGGATGGGAATCCCGCTGCGGTCCTGGCCGAAGGTGAAATCGCACCCCTTCGTGCCGGGCTCAGCTTCGAATCGCCCATCAAGCGACGGAGTTTTGGGCGATAACCCTTGCGCTCGTGTTGTGTCTAGCCGCGCAGGTCGGTGGGATTGCCCAATTGTTCAAGTTGTCCCAGGAACGGATTGGGAATGATGCCATGGCCGGTCGAGCCGTGTCACTGCTTGCCCTGTGCAGTGTGAGCGGTCGACTGCTGGGCAGTGTGGCCCTTCCCAGAATTGGCAACCGACGTTTCGCTCTCGGAACGTTGTTGTTTCAGTCGGTGGGCATCACGTTGTAGGCCTTCGCCCAGGGAAGCACGGCCGTCTACGGTTCGGTTGCCCTGTTTGGTTTCATGCTCGGCAACGTGTTGTTGCTCCATCCGTTGCTGTTGGCTTCGGCATTTGGGGTCCGTGACTATGCCCGCGTTTATGGTCGAAGCCAACTGTTCACCATGTCGGGTGTGGCGGCCGGACCGTTCATTTATGGTTGGTTGCACGATTTTGGTGGCGGTTACCGGACGTCGTATTTGGTGGGCGCAACCATATCCTTCGTCGGTACGACGATCTACCTCAAGGGCGGGGGCACCGGCCAGGCCGTTTGCGAAACCGAGCCCATTTCCTGACCCCTTGACGAGCCCATCTCTGCTTAACTCGGCTTCGCTGTCGACGGATGGGCCCAGCGTTGGCGCATTTGTAGCGTTAGGCTTTTCGTCAGCGGACCGAATCTGTGCTCGACTGAATGTGTGTGTGATCAAGCCCTTCCTACCGACGTTGTTTCTTCCGACCATGTTTCCGGCGACGGAGTTCCCAGCGACGTTGTCCCCGCCAGCGTTGTACCTACTGAATCCCCTATTCCCGACGGGTTGCGAGTAGTAAAGTCGTTACTCCTGGTCAATACGGGTGACGGGAAGGGCAAGTCAACGGCAGCGTTCGGGACGATGTTGCGAGCAGTGGCTCAGGGTTGGCCGGTTGCGGTTGTGCAGTTCTTGAAGTCTGGTGACTGGAAAGTCGGCGAAGAAAAGGTCGG
>JAYTWN010000163.1:0-5887 GCA_043743435.1 Acidimicrobiia bacterium | reverse complement strand
ACCGATTTCCAAAACTTCGTAAAGCTCTCCTACATGTCGCCTCACCTTCACCATTCAGGTGGAACCGTGTGTGAACCCGTAGACATTCCGGTCAACAAGCGTCACCTCGACATGATCTTTTCCCACCTTCGTTACAGCGATAAGCCATTCATGGGTTCGGTGACCGCGGCCGAACGAGCGCAAGATTCCGTCAACATGGCAGCCATTGGATTCGGTGGAGACCTGCAGAATCGCACCGTGATGACCTCGCTCATCAACGCGTCGTCGCCGTTGGTTTGGGACGGAACGATGTTGGGCGCGGCCAAGGTGTATGCCGAGAACAACCAGGCCTGCATTATTACGCCGTTCATTTTGGCCGGGGCCATGGCACCCACCACAACGGCCGGCGTAGCCGCACAAACGTTGGCCGAAGCGCTGGCTGGAATGGCCTTCACCCAATTGGTCCGCCCTGGTGCGCCGGTGATTTTTGGTTCGTTCGCATCATCGATGTCCATGCAAACAGGAGCCCCCACCTTTGGTACTCCCGAACCGGCACTTGCTATGTACACGTTGGCTGCGCTTTCTCGTCGGCTCGGGGTTCCGTTCCGTTCCGGCGGAAACCTCTGCGCATCAAAACTGCCCGACGCACAAGCTGCCTATGAGAGTGCGAACACCATGCTGCCTACGGTGATGTCTGGCGTGAACTTTGTGCTGCACTCTGCTGGTTGGCTCGAAGGTGGCTTGGCTATTGGGTATGAGAAGTTCATGCTCGATGCCGATCAACTTGGTATGCACGCAGTGCTTGTCAATGGGCTTGACATGTCGGAGAACGGTCAGGCCGTTGAAGCGATTGTGGAAAATGGTCCTGGCCAACATTTCCTCGGTACTGCGCACACACTGGCTAATTTTGAGACGGCGTTTTATCGATCCACCACATCGGACTCCAACAGCTACGAGCAGTGGCTTGAGGAGGGTAGGAAGGACGCCGCGACTCGGGCGAATGCGCAGTGGAAAGAGGCGCTGGCTTCGTATGAGGCGCCACCGCTCGATGATGCCATCGTTGAAGAACTGCAGGAGTATATGACGAAGACGAAGGACTCGCTTCCCGATCAGTTTGGATAGATCCGCTCGGTCGGTATTTGCCGTTCGTTGTTTGATGCCGGTCGCTCGTTTGGAAGGTGGTTTCCACGGATCAGGCCAAGGGTGACTGCCCCTGATCGGCTAGTGAACGTCCCGAGATTCGGTCTAAACTGCACCACAATCATTAGGTGAAACTCCTGAATCACGTATCATTTGTGAAAACATCGTTGACATTTGACGTTTCGTTTCAACGGCACGCAGAGTGACGTTTAACCTGTCAATTTTGAGGGATGTCGCAAGCTGCCCATACGTGCCTGCGGGAGAAATTCCCTTTGATTGTGGTGTTTGAGCGAACGGATCGTGCAGTGCCGAAACTATGAACTTGGTCAAGCGAATCTTCTTCGTGGCTTTTTCCGCCCTGTTGGTGCTAACGGCATGGTGCGCAGTTGCCGTGCTGGGTAGCTCGCTTGCCTATGCCGATTCGGTCTCGGATGAAGCGCGTTTTGTCCAACGAATGAATGTCGATCGAGCGTCGGTGGGAGCGCCTCCCCTCATCGTTTCGGCTCGCTTGGTGGAGATAGCTCGGTCTTGGTCTCGATTGCTCGGGGAGCGGTCTGGGCTGTCGACGGAATGCCAGTTGGCGCATAACCAAAATCTGCTGGAAGTACTACGCCCGGCAAGCAAGGCGGCCGAGAACGTGGGTTGCGGTGATGCTGATGCCGATGCCCTGCACAACGCGTTTATGAATTCTCCCCACCATCGAAGCATCATCTTGGACCCTTCCTTCGATTCTGTTGGAGTCGGGGTGGCGGTGAGCGGCACCACGATGTTTGTGGCGGTGGAGTTCGTTCGCTCCGTCGCAGTGGCTGCGGTGACGGCGCCCACGCTTGTTCCATTGCCCAACTTGGTGCCAGTGCCGACGACTGTCCTTTCTGCCAAGGTAGTGCCAGCGAAGCCTGGCGCTCCTCGGGCATCGCCAGCGAAATCGAAATCCTCGACAGCACCAACCGCAAAGATCGGACCAAGGTCGCCGTCAGCAAAGGTGGCCCCGCGGAAGCTCTCAACTTGGGTGCCGAATCTGTTGTCGAAGGCTTCGGCGCTTCGGTCTACCGTGGCGAAAAGGGGCGCACCGTACGCCGTTGGTGTCAAAGGGGCTGGTCGCCTGTTTCGTTCGATACAAACGTACGAGAAATGAGCGGCTGGAACGCTTGGAGGAGGGATTCTCAGGTTTTTGAATTTGGCAGTTGTTCCGACTGATGGAACTGTTTTAAGATACGGATCGTGTTGAACAGTCTTCTTCGTCGTCGGTCTGTTGGGTTTGCTCGGAGCGTCGCAGGAGCGCGTGTGGTTGATTCCACGTGTTTTGAACTCGTCCCATTGAAGAACCTCGAAGCGCAACTTGAGCATCTACCGCCGGGCGCTGCTGTCTCGGTTACCTGTTCTCCGGCCAAAGGAATAGATCACACGTTGGATCTCTCGGCACGCTTTCGCTCAATGGGGCTCCGTCCAACCCCACATATTGCCGCTCGTATGGTGATGGGCAAGTCGCACCTGTCCGCCATCGTCGAGCGCTTACGCTCCGATGGGCACACGGAACTGTTTCTCGTCGGTGGTGATGCAGAAGTCCCGGCAGGTGAGTACCAAGGAGTAACGCCTCTGCTGAGCGACCTTCTTGCGCTCGATCATGGGTTGACCAAAATTGGTGTGACCGGTTACCCAGATGGGCACGTAACAATTTCGTCGGAAGTGCTGCGACGCGAACTTCACGCCAAGGCTGCCTTGCTTCGAGAGGCTGGCGTGGCGGGCTGGGTCTCCACACAGATGTGTTTCGATGGGCCGCTTATCGCCAAATGGCTTCGCGTCGAGCGAGCTGCTGGTTTGGATCTTCCGGTTCGCCTGGGTATCCCTGGCCCTATCGACCGAACCAAGTTATTAACTATGGGGCTGCGAGTTGGTGTGGGGCAATCCGTTCGGTACCTGCAAAAGAACCGTAGCGGCTTGTTCAAACTGCTCACCGGCACGGATTATGACCCCTCCGAATTGCTAGGCATGCTTAAGAGCGAATTGGAAACCCTCAACGTGGAAGGGCTGCACCTTTTCACGTTTAACCAACTCGACCGTTGCGTGGAATGGCGAAATGAATTTCTCGAAGCAACCGCTTCTCCCCGACGGATATCTGCCTAGAGGGCGCGCCGATTGGCGAAATTGCGAGCTGCGAGGTTGTGCCATCCGGCTTGACGCCGTCCGAAAAGCATTGTGCTGTGCTTAATTGAGCACTCGCCTATCGGCTCGTGCTCTAAATAGCTCGGTCCGGATTCTCGGCCCGGTTTTCCTCGGTCTACTTTTGCAGAAGAACTAGTATTTCAAGTCTATGGCTACGCAACTGGTAACGATTTTCTGGCGCGACATTCCCTCACAAGTCAACGCACAAGAGGGTCGCAAGCGGCACCAGATTCAGTTGGGCGATCTCTTCCAGCACGCCATCGACCGCGCAGCTATGGTCGCCGGGTTAGACGGAAGCGACGACTATCTCAACGAGTGGCGGCGGGAGACTCGTCCGTGTACTGATGATCTTGAAGCTGAGGCTTTGGCCGAAGTGGCGAAAATCGAGGCTGCCTTCTCACGGGAAACTCTCGCCGCTTATGCAACCAACGGTGGTTTGAAACCGTAGCGTTTTGTTCCCCGCGTTTCCGTTTACTAGTGCATCGCCGCAAAAGCTCCTCGCGTGTCTCCTCTTCTGGAAACACTCGCGGTTCTTGAATTTCGGCGGGCGGCGACTCGAGAGGAACTCCCGCTTGCGTGCACTAGTTCTGAACGTGTTGAAAACCGAAGCGGCCTTTGATGCAGAGATTGCCACTGGTGACGGAGTGATCCGCTGGTGAGGTCACCTTCACGATGGTGTTGTCCTGAACGTGGAGGGTTAGTTGACAACCAACGCCGCAGAAAGGGCAGATTGTGTCGGTCTGGGTTTGAACGTGTTCGTTCCAGGAACCCTCTGCGCGCATAGTGTGCTCGCTGGTGAACATGAGCGCGCCGGTGGGGCATACGTTGATGCAGTTGCCGCAGTACACGCACGAGGAATCGGGTAACTCCACATCGAACTCGGTCGAGACGGTGGCGCCAAACCCTCGACCGGCTATGGCGATGGCGAAACTGTTCTGCCATTGCTCACCGCAGGCATCGACGCACTTGTAACAAAGAATGCACTTGTCATAATCGCGCACGTAGAGTTCATTGTCGACCTTCACGCCAGTAGTGACCCTGGCGGCATCTGGGCCGTAGCGGGTGGGGTCAGCACCAAACTCGTCCATCCACTCGGCCACGTTCGGCGTAGTTGATAAGTCCACGGATGATCCGAGAAATTCCAACACCATTTTGCGGGCGTGTCGGGTCCGATCCGTATCGGTGGCAACGACCATGCCCGCTTCAGCTTTGCGTGAACAAGCGGGAACCAAGGTGCGGCTCCCCTCCACTTCGACCATGCACACTCGACAAGCATTCGCCGGATCGATGGTCTCTCCGTAACACAGCGTGGGGACATCAATGCCCTCAGATTTGCAGGCTTTGAGGATTGTTTCGCCTTCAGCAATTTTCACTGGCGCACCGTTGAGTTGGAACTCAATTCGTCGACGAGGAGCGTCTAATGGTGTGGCGTTCATCTGGGTGCTCCAAGTGCTTCATATGTCTCGAGTGCTGGTGAGTCGGGGAACTCGTGGGACTGGGCGCGTCTCAAGCGCCCGATTCCACAGGTTTGCTTCGGCAGGAGGTGATCGGAGGTCATGATCGGAATCCTGCTCCGGTGCCTGCCCCTAAATCGAGTCGATCAAGGGCCGATTCGATGGCGTTCCATGCAGTTTGGCCCAGTCCGCAGATGGAGGCATCTTTCATGACTTGACCGATCTCTCTCAGTAACCCGGCATCGCCTGGTTGTGCAGTTCCGTTGGCCAGGCGCCCGAGGGTTTCTTGTTGGCGGACGGTCCCGACTCGGCAGGGTACGCATTGTCCGCACGATTCGCTCCGGAAGAACCCGGCGATGGATTGCAGCATCGGAGCAATGGGTGTTGCCGTGTCGATGACCAGCACAACGCCAGAACCGAGCGTTGCTGCGCCGGCACGCGCCCCTTCGAAGGTGAGGGGCATGTCGAGTTGGTGTGGAGCAACAAACGATCCGGCAGCTCCACCGAGCAACACCGCTTGCAAGTCATGATCTTCGCGCAGTCCGCCTGCGAGATCGATAAGTTCGCGTAGGGTTGCGCCGAAGTTGACTTCGTAGATCCCTGGCTTGTTCACCGCACCGGAAACGCAGAATAACTTTGTTCCGGCGGAGCCAGCTGTTCCTCTGGCCAGATAAGCCGTCGCGCCACCGCGGAGAATGGGCAATACGTTGGCAAGCGTCTCGACGTTGTTCACCAGCGTTGGTTTGCCAAAAAGTCCTACCTCAACGGGGAAGGGAGGCTTGGAGCGTGGTTCACCTCGGTAGCCTTCGATTGAGTTGAAGATGGCCGTTTCTTCGCCGCAGATGTATGCTCCGGCGCCTTTGAGGATTTCGATGTCGAAGGTGAATCCAGCTCCGGACACGTTTGGGCCGAGCAATTTTGCCTGGCGTGCTTTCGCAATGGCGTTGCTCATGTTGTGCAGGGCCCGTGGATACTCACCTCGGAGGTAGATGTAGCCCTTTTCGATTCCACAGGCATATGCAGCGATGGTCATGGCTTCCACAATCGCAAACGGATCGCCTTCCATTACGACGCGGTCCTTAAACGTCCCCGGCTCGCTCTCATCGGCGTTACAGACCATGAACCTGGTGGTGACGGGCTGTCCCGCAACG
>JAYTWN010000162.1:0-3448 GCA_043743435.1 Acidimicrobiia bacterium | reverse complement strand
CTTCCCGTAAGCGATAACCGGCTGCTCTCGGTGTTTCGGTACTTCTTCGCGGTCGCAATGGCAGCCGCAATCGTCCTTGGCGTCACGGCAATTCGTGCGCTCGACTTTGCTCGACACGGGGCCTGGATGACCCGCGCGTACGCCATTGGAATGGGAGCCGGAACACAAGTCTTCACCTCCGTTACTTGGCTCATCCCGTTCGGAAAACCCGCGCCCATGACCCGGGCCTTCCTCATGCTTGCCGGTTGGCTCATCAATGTCGCAATCGCCGAGCGGGTGATTCGTTCCCGATGATGACGGTGCCGCTGGGCTACTGGCTGGAGCGCAGGATTTCGATGGCACCGGCGAGTTCTCTGCAGTGAATAGATGCGTTCGACCTACTTCGACTCTGCTTTGTCATACCCGCTCCGTAGAGTGCGGTTTGTGGAACTGAGGATCGGTCGAAGTTTGAGGTCGGAACGTTGAAGCCGGGTCTCCGCATCGTCGAAGGGTTGTAGTCGTTCATCAAATTGCTCGGATTGTCCTCAGCTATGGTTTCGACTAGCTCAGTTCTGAAGTGACGGGTGTTTCCCAATGCCAACGGGGGACTCAGTTGCCCTACAGCAGACCGCGACCGCGGAGGAGGGGTTCGATGCCAGCGTCTCGTCCACGGAAGCTGCGGTATGCGTGGCCTGGCTCAAGTGTGTTGCCCGATGAATAAATGTAGGTTCGCAAACGCTTGGCGGTATCCGGGTCGAATGGTGATCCCGCTTCGATGAAGGCATCGTAGGCATCGGCATCGAGCACTTCGGCCCATAAGTACACGTAGTATGCAGCGGCGTAACCGGAGCTGGCGAACAGGTGCTGAAAATGGGTGGGGCGATGACGCATCACCATGGCAGGGGGCATGCCCAACTCGGCCAGTTGCTCTCGTTCAAACTCACCCATGTCGAACGGTTCGGTTTGCGCATGGACAGCTTGATCAATCAGTGCACTTACAACATATTCGACCGTATCGAACCCCTGATTGAAGTACTGGGACTGACGCATCTTCTCCAGCAGCTCGTCGGGAATTGGGTCGCCGGTTACATGGTGAAGGGCGTGACGTTTGAGAACCTCGTGTTCGGTGATCCAATGCTCAAACAGCTGCGACGGAAGCTCAACAAAGTCGCGGAGCACTTGCACCCCACCAAGTCGTTGATAGGGCGAATCGGAAAGCATGGCATGGAGTCCGTGGCCAAACTCGTGGAACAACGTGCGGGCATCATCGTTACTGAGCAACGACCCCTTGGCGAAGTTGTTGTGATTGGCGACGACGGGCAGCCCCTCGAAGCCTTCCAAATACGCAGCCCGCGACCGATAGGTGGACATCCAGGCGCCACTGCGTTTGGTGGTTCGGGCAAAGTTGTCGGAAAGAAACACGCCACGTAGTTCGCCATGTTCGTGGAACTCAAACACCCTTACGTCAGGATGATAAGCGAGCAGATCAGTACGTTCGATGAAGGTCAACCCAAACAGGCGGTTGGCGCAATCGAATGCTGCGTTGACTACACCGTCGAGGGTGAAGTACGCCATGACCTCGTCGTCGGAAAGGGCGTAGCGGGCAGTTTTTACTTGTTCGGCGAAGAATCGCCAGTCCCATCCTTCAACGGTTTCGATCCCGGCGGTGCGGGCGATTTTGCTCAACTCTTCGTATTCGGCGATTGCGGCTGAGCGAGCTGGTGTCCAAACCTGGTTGAGAAGCCCCGAAACGGCGGCGGGTGTCTTGGCCATCATGTCTTCGATTTGGTAATCGGCAAAGGTGGCGTAACCGTGAAGGTGTGCCAGCTCAATCCGTAAGGCCAAAATCTGCGCAATGATCGGACGGTTATCGGTTGGCCCCTCGTGCTCGCCACGCGTGATCCAGGCACTCCAGGCAATTTCCCGCAAATCCCGACGCGAGGAATATATGAGAAACGGCGTAACTAAAGAACGCGAAAGCGTAACGATGGGATGGTGAACGCCCGATTGTGTTCCTGCTTCGAGCAGCGCGTCGACGAGCCACTCCGGTAGTCCATCAAGATCGGCAGGATTCGGCAACGGCATGGACCAGCGCTCGTCAGCCAACACATTTTGGGCGAACTGCGTTTGCAAGGTGGCCAACTGCTCCGCGATTGCTCCTGCTCGATCACGGCCTGAACCCGCAAGTAGTGCCCCCGACCGAACGGCATCGAGATGTAAGCGTTCAACAAGGCGTTGCGCAATCGGATCAAGGGCGCTCCGCTGCTCATGCACTGCAGCTAACCGAGCAAACAAACCTGTGTGCATAGCAATTGCTGAATTGTGGGCAGCCAGTTTCGGTGCCATTTCCCGTTCAACATTTTGCAGATCATCAGTGGTTTCTGCGGCACAAAGGTTGGAGAAGATCCGATAGATCGTGTCGAACAGTTGACCGGAACGATCCAAGGCCACGACAGTGTTCTCAAACGTTGGAGCTTGTGCGTTGTTTGCGATCGACTCAATTTCTTCACGATGGGCAGCCATCGCCGTGGCAAATGCTCCCGCAAAATGTTCGGCTTTGATCAGCCCAAAAGGCGGCAGACCCAATGGGGTGTTCCAGGCGGTAAGCAGCGGATTCATTGTTTCGATCACGACCGCCAGGCTACTTTGTGCTGTGCTGATCTTGTTCGTGCCTACCTTCGACCGTGGCGGATCTCGGACCGAAATCCACACAATCCAGTTGTGGGCAAAGTCAGCTCCTTGTAGCGAAACGAATGGCGGCAAAGGCGACGATGGATGCCACCCCAGCTATCACCGAAATGGGGGCGATGCCGTGCGAGTCGAAAAGGTTGGTGGCCAGCGCAGCCGCTCCAGCTCGTCCCAGCGGGGAAAGAGCGTGGTCGATGGAGAGCACCGTGCCCTTGCGATGTTCGCCGACTTCGGAAATAACGGAAAGTAGCGAGACGTAACCAAATTCAAAACCGAGGAACATCAACACCAACACTCCGACACCAAGCACGGTGATCTTGGGGACGATGCCGATGCCCACCATTCCTGCCAACATCACCAGCGAACCCATGGCCACACTGCGGCGTTTGCCCCATTGGTCGGTCTTGAGTGAAGACAATGTGCTTGCACCCAACTCGGCGAGACCCACGAACACACTGAACAATCCCACTGCGCGGATTGACAGGCCGAATCGTTCCGTGAGCCAACTTCCGTAGACGCTAAAGATACATATCGATCCGAACGACATGGCGGCCGAGCACACTAAGGCCGCAGTAATTCGTCGTAAGAGGGCCTTTGCTTCAGGCGATCCCGATGGAGCGATGGTTGCTGGGTAGTGGTTGGCTCCCATCGGGTCGCTGGCATCATCGTCGCTGGCAGGGCTGGAGCTGGCAGGGCTGGAGTTGGCGGGACCGGAGTTGGCAGGACCGGAGTTGGGAGGGCTGGGGCTGGCAGAGTTGGCTGCATGAGTTTGACCGAAAAT
>JAYTWN010000161.1:0-9828 GCA_043743435.1 Acidimicrobiia bacterium | reverse complement strand
AGAAACAACGCTGGTCGAGGTCGACGACGAAGCAGGAGCAACGGTCGAGCTTGTTGGTGTGAGGAACGTGACGACGCTACCCGGAGGAAGTGTGCCAGGCACGGCGGTGGTTGTGGTGGCTGCATTGGTTGCCGTGGTCACGCTGGTTGAGGTGGTTGAGGTGGTTGAGGTCGTTGAAGTCGTTGAAGTGTTGTTTGATGGGGTAACCAAACCGGCATCAACGGTACGAAGTGCTTGACCGTCGATCAGGGCAAACGTAGCGGTCCTGCCACTGACGGGATCAGCATCGGAATCGATTGCACGATCGGTTCCTGCGTTAGCCGTGGTGAAGTTGTAGTTCAAAGCGGGTGAAAATGTGACGCTGTAGTTGCCAGCGGCGAGATTGCTGAACAGGTACTGACCCTGGGCGTTCGTGGTAGTTCGATCGACCTGGCCCCCGGCTGCGTTGTAGAGGGTCACCGGGAGATTGGCATACCCGAGTTCTCCAGCATTCTGGATACCGTCACTGTTGCTATCGATCCAAACGGTGTCACCAATCGATGCAGTCATACCACCGGTGAGAAGCACCAAACCGGCATCGACGGTTGGATTGTTTTCGTTCTGAGCAACCGTGACCGCATCAGAAATTCCCGACGTGGTGTTCACATCAGAATCGTTCGTATCGTTGCCTGCGGTTGCATTCTGGACGGTGTACCCGTAGCCCGGTTTGGTTCCGAATTTTACGGTGTAAGTGCCAGCGTTGAGACCGGTGAAGGTGTAAAAGCCGGTGTTGTCGGTGGTGGTCTTTGGGCCAACCGCTCCAGTCCCTGTTGCATCGTAGAGTTCCGCCGAAATGTTTGCGGCTGGGAGCTCGCCCATGTCTTGGACGCCGTTGTTGTTGTCATCGAACCACACCTTGTCCCCGAGCGAGGCATTTGGGGCAGGAGCGGTAACTGTTACTGACGCTTGGCTGTCGTTCAGTGTTGTAGTTGCGTTGGCGTCGGTTGCGTTAGTGGGAATTGGGTTGCCGAGTGGCTTCGTTTCTGCGGCGGCAGCATCGGTGCTCGGGGGAGTCACGTAGCTGAAGTTTTTCAGTGGACCGGAAACCAAAGCACCAACAATGGCGTTTACGGTGAAGATAGCTTGCTCATTGACCGCCAAAGCTCGGGTGCAATCAAGCCGCAACACTGAGGCGTTTGTTGGATCGATGCCTGCGCTAAGGACGTTGGTTGCCCCAGTAATGGCGGGCAAAGCATAGCTAAGTCCGGCTGGAAGAAGGTTGACGATCTGGCAGCCTTGCACGGGGCCCGGGCCTTTGTTTGTCACCGTGACCACAAAGCTCGCAGTTCCACCGGCAACAACATTGGGAGTGTTCGCAACTTGCGCGATTTCAAGGTCGTAGGGAGCGAATCCGAAGTCGATCGTGAGGTTGGAGTACGCACCTGAGGGCAGGATGATCTCTGCGCTGACAGGATCACACGTGGTGGCGCTTGGGCCGATTCCACTGCCAGCGACGGTGCCACAGGAGACCCCGTCGGAGTCAGTATCGGCTCCTCCAACGTTGGTCAACGTATTGGTGTAGCCCGATAGGGCCGTGTTTGTGGCCGACACGCTATTGACACGCACTGCGTATTTCTTGCCAGGGGTGAAGCCGGCATAGGCCTTAATGCCTGGGCCGCTTAGGGCACTTGCAGCGTCAACGAATAGGTAATAGCCGTTGCCGTCGGTCGAAGTAGTGGCCACGACAACGCCTTCCTCGAGCAAATCAACGCTGATGCCCGTTAGTTGTGCGGGAACTGCGCCTTCATTGGCGTTCTGGACGCCGTTGCCGTCGGTGTCGATCCACACTCGGTCCCCAATGGCTACTCCGGTAGCGGGGGCGACGCCGAGGTTGGCAATGCCGGTGAAGACGCCGCCTGATGATCCGGTTGCAAGTGTTGCGGTTTGCGTGGTTCCACCGGTACTGACAGCAGTGTTGGCGCCCAAGTTCGTGAAGACAACTTTGATGAAGTCCCCAGCGCTCACGTTGGAAAGGTTGATGTTGTAAAGGCCTCCGCCAGCGGTAGTTGCTGGGCTGCCAATTTGGGTGTCGACGCCACCAACGGTTGTGTAGGCGGTTGCGGTTATGCCGTCAACACCTGCTTCTCCGCCGTCTTGGGTGCTGTTGCGGTTCGCATCCAGATAGACCGACCCGCTCACTGCCCCAGGGCCGCCGACGGCGTGGGCGGTTCCGAATCCGGCAAGAAATGCGCTGGTGGCTGGAAGAACGACGAACGATGCCGCCGTAAGGGCAGCTTTGGCCCGACGAACTTGCTTCTTGCGGGATTGGCCAGAATTTGGGGGAAGTTGCACGGGGCTCCAATGAGAAGAAAACGATTTGGGAGCTACATCGGCGGGATTTCAAACAGGCTTGAGCGTCGACTCGGAATTGGTCCTTCATGGTGAAAAGATCTCCGATGTCGCCCTTTGCGATGAGAACACCTTCGTTTGACTGCGAATTTGGGTGATGCTGTAGGTATGGGTTTGGCGTATTTCGAGACATCAGCGTCGGGAGCACGATGGGTGAGTACTCGTCGGCGTTTTGGCATGGCGTTAACGTTTTGCTCTTTGGGAATGCTCGGGCTGATGGGCTGCGGTGCGGACCCCAAACCCGTTACGACAACGGAAAAGACAACGGAAAGCACAGCAGAAACCTCAGACCCGACGAAGACCTCCCCGGTAAAGCCCACGGTTTCGTCAGTTTCCCCAGTTTCCGTCGACGACGGACCTTCGGCCACGATCAACGTGCCTGCCGACGTTCCAACAATCCAAGCCGGTGTCGACAGGGCCAAGCCCGGGGATCTTGTGCTTATAGCGCCTGGTACGTACGCAGAAGCGGTGTTTGTGCGAACGGAACGAATAGTGGTTCGAGGCGCGGATCGCAACACCGTGGTGCTTGACGGCGGAGACAAACTGGAAAACGGCTTTACGGTTTCCGCGAACGGTGTTGCTATTGAAAACCTCACCGTCCATAACTATGTCGTCAACGGGGTCGTGTTTACGAAAAAGTATGAAGACGATGCTGATTCGCTGAGCGCTGAAGATGTGGTGCTCAAGGGCTACCGAGCCAGCTACATCACCGCCTATAACAACGGTCTTTATGGCCTGTATGCGTTCTTTGCCCGAGACGGTCAACTCGACAACGCCTACGTGAGCGGCAACCCCGACGGTGGCATCTACATCGGACAGTGCAATCCGTGCAACGCGGTCATTACCAACATCGTGGGCGAACGCAACGCCATCGGCTTTTTGGGGACCAATGCCAGCGGGAACCTGTCGGTGATCAATTCCGTCTGGCGCAAGAACAAGGTTGGCATGCTTCCGCAAAGCGAAGATTCCGAGTTGCTGGCGCCCCAGAAGGAAGTTTTGCTGGCCGGGAATCTGGTCGAGGACAACAACGGCGGGGAAGCACCCGACTACAAATCATGGGGATACGGCATCGTGATTGGCGGCGGCCAAAACGACATGGTGGTCCGCAACCGGATTCGGGGTCACAAAACTGCGGGAGTCTTGATCACCGACTTAGCCAAGTACCTACCTACCAGCAACACCATCCGTAACAACACCCTGTCGGCCAACGGAGTCGATTTAACCTATGGAGCGTCGGGTGGGAAAACGGGTTCCTGGTCGAGCGGGAGGAATTGTTTCGAACAGAACAGGTTTACCAGCTCAAATCCTGGCGAGATCGAAAAGGTGTTGCCCTGTGACGGGAAGGATCGTTCGGTAGAAACTTTGCCGCTAGCCCTTCAGAGCCCACCGGGAAATGTCGATTACCGCAATGTCACAAAACCGGAAACTCAGCTCTCGATGCCCAATGCTGCAACCGCTCCGGTTGTGCCTGCGGTTGGTTTGCCCGTTGCTGTTGATGTGAACGCCATAAAACTTCCTCAGTAGCGAAATTCATTTGATAGGTGTACGTTGCACTAATCGTGCGATGTTCACGTTGTGTCAAGGAACCTCGCGACAAAACCGACTCGCGATTGTTCCTATGACTATCAAACCCGCCACATCCCCATCGCAACCACCAAGCATTTCGCCCTGCTCAGAAACAACGCGTCCCGAAGTAGTTGGTCTTTGGGCATCGTCGACTAACGGACTGCCGGCTGGCGGATTGACGGCTGGTGGATTGCCGGCTGGCGGATTGACGTTTGGGAGAACACTGCGACCCTTTAGCGTCCCGACACTTGCCCTTGCGTTGACTGGCTTGTTGTTGGCTGCTTGCGGAACCGCCGGTCCGGCAGCTGAACCAACCAGTGCCGACATAACGCTCGCCGCTCCTACTCCGTCGACCGCGGCGCTTGAAGCTGGCAAGACCAAGCTGACCTCGGCACAGGCGTTGAAGTTTTCGCGCATGCTGTACCTCAATACTGAAGCCACCGGAGGGGAAGTGTCGGCATCGTTTGAGTACGGTCCCTCGGCGACGTTTTTCTTTAATGGAAAGATCGACTGGGTAAAAGCCACGGGCGACATGATTTT
The DNA here is from genome assembly GCA_043743435.1 of Acidimicrobiia bacterium. Lineage (GTDB taxonomy): Bacteria > Actinomycetota > Acidimicrobiia > Acidimicrobiales > JANYDT01 > JANMZO01. The sequence continues at coordinate 5,334 of JAYTWN010000161.1, read as the reverse complement.
GTCGACCAAGCTCAATGGCGAAGAAACGGTGAATCCTGAGCGAATTTGGTGGTCGAAAGGGATTCTGTATCGCGAGATCCCTGGGCTCGAAGCTGCAATGGCCGCCCAGGGGCAAACCGGAATCCGCTACGTGGCCCGGCCTATTCAGAAAGATCGATCGGGACTAGATCTGGCTATCACCTATCTAGCCGCATTGGCCATCGCGCAGCCGATGAACCCGCTGTTGGTTCGTCAGGATCCCAACCAGTACTGGTTTGGCGGAGCCGACGTGATTGATGGCGTGGCCGTTGAGAGCTTTGGCAATGGGCGATCAACGTACTCCGTTGGACCTGATGGTCACCTCAAACGCATCGACACAACGTTTAAGGCCATGGCGGGTCCGGTGCAGGTGAACTTCGCCGCCCTCGGTGCGCAAACCATTGAGTTGCCCGCAGTTGCCGCCACGGTTGACATCGCCGAGATTCCCGACCTGTATGCCCGGTTGACCACACCAACAACGGCACCCACCTCGGCCGCTCGTGCATCTCTGCCCACGTCGTCTGAAGTTCCTGACACCTGATTGCTGGCGGGCCCATCTCCGCTTCGCTTCGAGCCCCAGAGTGTCCTTCAAACGGCAAGTGCGGGTCGGGGACACCGAGGCGTAAGCCAAGTGTTGTAATTGGAAATCTTCCGGTACTTGGATGGCTCCTCAACACTTGTCCGAGTCCGGACTCCTTGATGCTGGCAGCCCCATCTCCGCTCCGCTTGGAGTCCAGCCAGAGCGTCCTTTCCGACCACCAAGTGCGGATCGGGGGACTCCTTGATGTTGGTAGCCCGGCCGGGTGGGGTCCCCTGCTGGCTACTTGGTGGATTGCGCCAGTGTTCCTCTAACCTTGTGGGCATGCAATTGACGTACACCCCTGAAGCTGAAGCATTCCGTCTTGACGTTCGAGCATGGCTCCACGCCAATCTGCCCAAGGGCTGGTTCGACGAGGGGTTCGAAATGACTGCCGACGAGCGCAAAGCGTTCAATGAGTCGTGGCCCTCGAAACTCTACGGCGGCGGATGGATTTGTGCGTCGTGGCCCAAGGAATACGGCGGCAAAGGTTTGGCCACCATGGAAAACGTGGTGCTCAACGAAGAATTCAATGCTGCGGGCGCCCCGCTTCGTGCCGACTTCTTCGGCGACACCCTCGTTGGCCCCACCATTTTGCAGTGGGGGACCGAAGAGCAGAAGAAGCACTTCCTTCCGCAAATTCTCAAAGGCGAGATTTCCTGGTGTCAAGGTTTCTCCGAGCCTGATTCAGGATCCGACCTTGCTTCGCTCAAGGCCACCGCCACGCTCGATGGTGATGAGTGGATTATCAACGGCCAAAAGGTTTGGACTACCCGAGCCCAGCATGCCGACTACATCTTCTTGATGGTTCGCACCGACGCCACTGTTGCCCAGCACGCGGGTATCTCGTATCTGTTGGTGCCCATGCGCCAAGCCGGAGTCGAGGTACGGCCCATCGTTCAGCCTGATGGGACTGCTGAGTTCAACGAAACCTGGTTTACCAATGCTCGTTGCCCCAAAGACAACGTGGTGGGCGGAGTGAACAATGGTTGGAAGGTGGCCATGACCACGCTTGGCTTTGAGCGTGGTGCATCAGCCACGACCTCGCATCGTCGTTTTGAGGAGGAACTGAAGTTAATCATTGCCAAAGCTCAAGCCAACGGCAAGATTGATGATCCAATGATTCGTCAACGGTTGGCCAAGGCTCATTCCAAGATGACCATCATGCGGATCAATGGTCTGCGGAATTTGACCTATGCACTTACCAAGCGTGGGGATGTAAGCGCGCTTGGTGCTACGAACAAGATGTTCTGGAGTGAATACCACCGCGACACGCTTGAGTTAGCCATGGATGTTTGGGGCATGGATTCCCAGATTTTGGACAATCGTGAAACGATTCCGTCGTGGCCGGGCACGTCCCGACAAGATATGCGCGCTGGCTATGAGGTCAACCCGATGCAATCAGCCTTCTTCTTCTCCCGCTCCGAGACCATCTGGGGTGGAACGGCGGAAATCCAGCGCAACATTGTTGGAGAGCGTGTTCTTGGTTTGCCGAAAGAACCAAAACCTGCTGGAGCTAAGGCCTAAGGCGTCTGGCCGAGATCTAATGTTTGGGCGTCCATCCATTGGCCCTCGGGTAAATCGCTGATGGCCCATTGGCCGAAATTGGTGCGGTGTAGGGTGAGCACCGTTCGTCCGCAAGCACCAAACATTCGCCGTACCTGACGGAACCTGCCCTCGGTCATTACCACTTCACAGATGTACGAACCATCGGCAGTGGGTTCGTCGTGGATGGTGAGCGTGGCGGGAAGACATGGCTTTTCATCTTTTTCCAACAACAGTGTTCCGGAGGCAAACCGTTCGATGGTGTCGGGCTCGGGCGCTGCATCGAGGGTGACGACGTAGGTTTTTTCGACATGGTGTTTTGGTGAAGTGAGCCGATGCACGATCGGGTGATTGTCGGTCACCACGATGAGGCCTGATGAATCTTTGTCGAGACGGCCGACGCTCACGATCTGGGGATTACGGCGGCTCCACTGCTCGGGAAGCAAATCGTAGATGCGTGGTCCTTCAACTTCATCATGGGAGCAGACGTATCCCACTGGCTTGTGGAGCAACACGCAAATGCCTTCGATCCGCTCCAGTGGTTGTCGTCGAAATCGAACCGTGCTGGGTTTCACCTTGGCCCCCGGATCGTTCTGTACACGTATCGATCCGTCGGGACTGGCGATGGCGGCTTCGCCCCAGGTAATCCACTTTTTCACATCCGCCCGAGATCCATACCCGTGGTTGGCCAAAATTTTGTCGAGTCGTACTGATGCTTCACCGTCGGCCATGGCTCAACGGTAGTGTTCCGCAGCTTCTGTTGTAGGGCGGGCGGTTCGCCTCCGATGTCGTTCGCCTTCGATGTCGTTCGTTCGTTGAGTTTGCAGGTTCTGCACTTTCGAGACGATTTCTGTAGTTTTTGTTGAAATGTGTCGGATTCCTATGGCTATAGAGAAAAAGCCTGGTTAGGGTTTGTCGTATGACAAACATCCGACGGAAATTGTTCGCAGCAATCGGAACCCTGGGCTTCGTGGGCCTGTTGAGCGGCTGCATAAAAATGGACATGGATATGAAGCTGTCCAAAGACGAGAAAATTTCTGGAACCATGATCGTGGGATTCCAAAAGAGTCTTTTGGAGATGATGGGTCAAACCAAGGAAGAGTTTCTGAAGGATATGAAGTTGGGAGAGGGCATGCCCAAGGGCTCGAAAGTAAAGGTCTACGACAAGGACGGCTACATCGGCCAAGAGGTTTCTTTCAAGGATCTGCCCGCTTCGGAACTCAACAACTTGGGCAGTGCTGCGAAGGGTGCCACCGCAGCTGCGGGTGGGGACTCCCCATCCTCAACCAAAGATGACTTGAAGTTGGCCAAGGTCAATGGCAAATGGGTCATGACAGGAACTATGGACCTTTCGGCCGCCTCGGGCGCTACGGGTGGCGCTAAGCCAAAGGCAGGGGAGCCGGATATGTCAGCGTTGATGAAGGGTTTCAAGATCCGCATCAAAATGACCTTTCCCGGCAAGGTGCTTGAGCACGACAAATGGGGCAAAGTCAAGGGTAATTCGGTTGAATGGAATCCAAAGGCTGGCGAAAAAGTAGTGATAAAGGTCGTCGCCAACGCTAGCTAGCTAGTGCAGGCAGATGCATTGTCGTTCAGAGCAAGTGGCTGAACGTTTCGACAAAGAAGCCCGGTCAGCTTTCCGTTGCTCGGGCTTCTTCTGGAAACGTGTACTCGCGCTTTCGATTTTGGCAACTCTGCGTACTTAGGGTTAGTTCCACTCGCCGACTGCAGGCCGAATAAGGGTTTCGCTCGGTGGAGTGGTGTAGCCCTTCCATGGGTACGGTTCCTCGCCGGAAACGTGAACGATAACTCGCGTATCCATGGTGGCCACGTCGTATCGCCCTCCAATGCCCCAGGGTAAAAGCGATGAGGCACTCATGTAGTGGTTCACCAATGCTCGACGGGTTCCGGTACTGCGGTTCTTGGTGGACTTGTGCAGCAGGTAGCCGTTGAAAAACACCACATCCCCGGTTTTCACTCTTACGGGTATCGCCGCTGAGTCATCAAAGCCGAAGGATTCATCGGTTGGGTCGTATTCGTCGGGATTGCCGTGGGGTCGGTGCTGGTGCAGGGTTCCAGATCGATGCGATCCGGGGAGCACCCAAAGGCAACCGTTTTCGATGGTGGCATCGTCGAGGGCAACCCAGGCGCCGACGAGGGAGCGATCACGGGTGGGGATGAATCGCTCATCTTGGTGCCATGCTTGGCCTGGGAGCCCCGGTGGTTTGAGAAACAGCATCGACTGCATGCATTTCGTCGCACCGTTCCAGTGGGCTAAGTGTGCTCCGGCCACCTGGGAGACCACATCAACGATGCCGTCGTGATGGACGAACTCCAGCGCTGTTCCAGACACCCAATGAGGAAAGTGCACGGCCAGGATGTTCCCGTCGGCAGGAATACCCTTCGCGGGGTAGTCGCCGTTGGCAAATTTCTCGGCATCAGCGCGTGCTGCCTCAACTTGCTCGGGTTTCACGAGCCCGTGAACGACGAGGAACCCATCGTCAACGAAGTGTTTTACGTCGGCATCAGTAATTACAGACATGTCAAAGACCCTAGACCCGCTTCGGGAGTGTGTTCCAAGTACTGCGACCACGGGAGAGGTCGACTGTACTTTGGAGTGGCTGGGCGCCCCGAGCCGCTTTCTTCGAGCGTGGACCGTGCTTGTGGTCCCTTCGGGAGGAGTGCGGACTTTGGCTATGGTGCCCTCGGCAGGAATCGAACCTGCGCCTTCGCCTCCGGAGGGCGACGCTCTATCCCCTGAGCTACGAGGGCGGGACAGCACCGTAACCTTAGTGGCTTGGCAACGAGCCCTTGCCCTTTTCGTAAGTCGGTCAGCGGTGTCAATCGAGAGTTCGTCGGGTCCGGGAAGCGTTTGTACGGTTGGAGTGGGAAATATCCGCTCCCTTGTTGCCCAACTGTGCAGAATCTGCCCCAACCCCGCCCGATCGCGACCCAATCCCGCCCCGTCGAGGTGTCGGGCGGTCATTCGGTCATTCGGTTTTTCGGTCGGAAGCCCGGTCGGCGTCGGGATGATCAGGCTCGTAAAACGTGCAGTTCAACAGGGGAGTGCCCGCCTAACATCTAAGGGTTATGTCTGTAGCCATCCGGTCCTCACTTGCTCAGGCTGTTCAGGCGGCGTTTTCATCGCTTGAGCTGGCCGTCCCCGATGTGGTGGAGCTTGAGCGCCCGGCGCG
>JAYTWN010000160.1:0-3943 GCA_043743435.1 Acidimicrobiia bacterium | reverse complement strand
GGAGAAGCGCAAGCGTGAAGCCGAAAAAGCGCAACGTCATCAAGCGGTGTTGGCTGAATCGGGTATACGAGCGCTGCGGGCCAAGCCGGTGTTCACCACACCCAATGTGTATCCCTCGATCAACGTGGGCGAAGCTGGAACTACGCAAGATCCAGATTTTCGCGAAGCCGTTGAATCCACACATTGCTATGTGTGCAAACGGCATTACACGCAAGTGCACTTTTTTTACGATCAGCTTTGCCCCGATTGTTCCAAGCTGAACTACACCAAGCGTTCAGAATCAGCCGACCTCAGCGGACGAGTCGCACTGCTCACCGGTGGCCGGGTAAAGATTGGCTACCAAGCGGGTATCAAACTTCTCAGGGCGGGGGCAACGCTGTTTGTGACCACCCGATTCCCTCGCGACTCGGCGCTGAGATATTCCGCCGAAGAAGACTTCAATGATTGGGGCCATCGACTCGAAATCTACGGGCTCGATCTTCGTCACACGCCAAGTGTTGAAGCGTTCTGCGCGTACCTCAGCACGAAAACCGATCGTCTTGATTACATCGTGAACAACGCATGTCAAACGGTGCGGCGTCCACCAGCGTTCTATGAGCACATGATGGAGTTGGAAACGTCGGCAGAAGGTGGCATGCCCCAAGCGGCAAGAGCGTTGGTCGGAACCCTTGAAGGTATGCGTGGTTACGATATGCTGCCGGTCGCAGAAGGTGCCAGTGAAGCGCTAGCAACAAGAGACCTCACCGTGTCTTCTGCGGAGATGTCTCAAATTCCCCTACTGCCGAGCGATAACGATGTGTCGCACCATTTGTTTCCGCAGGGCGTGCTTGATAAGGATCTTCAGCAGGTAGACCTGAGGGAACGCAATTCGTGGAGGCTCACGCTGGCCGAGGTGTCATCCGTCGAGTTACTAGAAACTCAATTGGTGAACGCCGTGGCGCCCTTCATTTTGAATGCCCGCTTAAAACCCCTGATGCTGCGGACGGCGAATCGCGATAAGCACATCGTGAACGTTTCGGCGGTCGAGGGACAGTTTTACCGACGCATGAAAACCACGAGACATCCCCACACAAATATGGCTAAGGCCGCGCTCAATATGATGACCCGCACATCGGCTGCGGATTATCACGTTGACGGGATTCACATGAACAGCGTCGACACCGGTTGGGTAAGCGATGAAGACGCCGTACATATTGCCGAACGGAAAACCCTCGAACAAAACTTTCACCCACCCCTAGATATCGTCGACGGTGCTGCCCGGATCGTCGACCCAATTATCATCGGCGCGAACACCGGCATCCACATCTGGGGTCAGTTTCTCAAGGATTACGTTCCCACCGACTGGTGATTCTTCACGAAACCTCTGCCGCTCCTTCGGGTGGTGCCTCGGAGCGCCTCTTTGCTACCGGCATGGCTTAGGACTTTCTTCGCTAAGAGGCCGCGCCAATAGGCAGGCTTGTTAGTTGTGGGGTTTTGCCGTCCGGCTATCGCCGTCCGAAAAGCATTGTGCTGTGCTTGATTGAGCGCTCGCCTATCGGCTCGCGCGCCCCAAGCCGTCGAGATCTGGTGTGGCACCGGATGGCTGGCCGCTCGGAGTTGGCTCGTCTGGCGTGATCATCGAAGCGATAGCTACGGTAAGAGAGTGAATCAGTTACTGCCGCTCGACGGTGTCAATGTTGTTGAGCTTTCGGGTTCCTTTGCTGCGGGATTTCCCGGCCGGTTGTTGCAGGGGTATGGAGCCTGTGTTCAGCGCCTTGACTGGGATGGACCAACGCCGATATCGGCCGACGAGCGCCTCTACCTTCACGCCGGCAAACGGGTACTTCCGCCCGATCAACTGCATCAAGGCGTGGCGCAAGCCAACATCATTGTCAGCGATTTGCAACCGTACCAACTCGCAGCCCTCGGCCTTGATTGGGCACAGCAACATGCTGTGAACCCCCTGCAGGTGATTGTCTCAGCCCCTGCATTTGGCTTGCATGGACCGTATGCGAACATGCAACATACCAATGCGACGGCGTTTGCGCTTGGTGGGATCATGGGGCTCACTGGAGACTCGGAACGCAGTCCGCTGCTTACCGGTGGCAACCACGCCTATGCGTTGGCTGGCCTAAACGCGTTCGCCGCTGCGGTGACGGGATGGCTTGGGGTTCAGCGACACGGATGGGGCCAACTCGTTGACATCTCCGGCCAAGAATGTGCTGCCGGTATGTTGGAGTATTACGGCCCGATGACGTCTTACACCGGCATGAAGATCACTCGATTGGGTAACCATACGCGGGCAACGTGGGGTATCTATCCCTGTGCCGACGGCTGGGCCGGAGTGTTCGCCCTAGCCCGACAAGTCCCTGCGTTGTTTGCACTTTTGGATGATCCTGAACTCGACGAGGCCCGATTTCGTGATCCGCTACAACGATTGCTTCCCGAGAACGAAGAAGAACTCACCGTCAAGCTGTACTTGTATTTCTCTGACAAAACTATGGCCGAGCTGCGAGACATTTCATTGGCGACGCGTGTGCCGATTGGTACGGCGACAACACCGCTTGATTTGTTGTCGAGTGCGGGGCTGCGCGAGCGTGCATTTTTCGATTCACTACCGATAAAGCAACCGGCTGATGGACCTTCCGTAACTGCAACTATCCCCGGTCGTCCATTTCCGGGTTTTGGTTGGCGTACTGCTTCTCCCGAGCCGACACTGGGTACCACGGCCTCGTCAGCAGAAAACGGGTCTGGCCCTATTGATGTCCGACCGCTCGATGGGCTTCGGGTGATCGATCTCACCATGATGTGGGCCGGGCCGTTTGCCACGCTTCGTTTGGCCGAAATGGGTGCCGACGTCATCAAAATCGAATCCCCATCCGCCTGGGACAATATACGTACACTTATTGATCAACCCGGCGTTGAAGACCCCTGGAACTCGGCGTTCTATTTCAATGCCTACAACCGCGACAAACGTTCGCTCACCCTCGATCTAGCCCAACCAGCCGGACGTGAACTACTCCTTCGCCTCGCTGCCACTGCCGATGTGCTCATCGAAAACTACCGAGCCGACGTACTCGACAAGTTGCATCTTGGCCCTGCGGTACTGCATGCGGTCAACCCACAGCTGGTGGTGCTCAGCATGGCGGCGTTCGGAAAGACCGGTCCCGACGCGAACTATGTGGGCTTCGGGCCGGTGATCGAATTGATGTCGGGTCTCGGATCACTTTCTGGTTACGGCGACGGTGAACCGTTCAAAACCGGCCTCTCCTATGGTGATCCCGTGGCTGGCACCGCTGGCGTTGCAGCCATTGCCCTTGGCTTGATTGCTCTTGAACGCTGTGGCTCAGGCCGCCATATTGATTTGGCCCAACGTGAAGTGGCCATGACCCTCATTGGCGAGGCCTTCGTCGCGGCCAGTCGCGGTGAAACCCCAACCCATCGTGGTGTGCGTAGCGACCGCTTTGCTCCTCAGGGTGCCTATCGAGTCGCGGGTGACGATCAGTGGGTCGTGGTGTCAGTGCGCAACGATGCGGAATGGGCCAGTCTCTGCGATACCCTCATGCTTGCAGCCGACAACACCATGCGCGCCTACGACTATGAAATGCGATGGGAAAACCATGACGCCATTGATGAGCTGATCGATGCGTGGCTTGGTTCGCAGGTTCCGCAAACGGCGATGGAAACGTTGCAACGCTACGGCATTCCAGCAGGCCGAGTGCTTGACACCATGACAGTGTTGGAAGATCCACAACTGAACGACCGTGGATTTTGGAGCGAAATCCCGCATCCACGCATGCACCCCTATCGCCAGCAAGGACCCCTCTGGCCTTTGGCCACCGCTCGACCAGCACCCCGTCGGCACTCGCCCCTGTTCGGCGAACACAACACCGAAATCCTCCAGGTCGAACTGGGGCTTAGCGACCAAGAGTTAGAGGAACTAAAAACAGCACTGGTGATTGCC
>JAYTWN010000159.1:0-6497 GCA_043743435.1 Acidimicrobiia bacterium | reverse complement strand
GTCGATACTTGGTGTCTGAAAAATCGTCCCCACCACAACCAAATGCGACACCGCCTCGTTCATGGCCCAATGCTAACTGTGGACTATCAGTGGCCAAGGGCGCGCCGTGATTCGCAACAGCCGCTAACTCGCCAAAATGCGATGTCTGAACATCGCTATGGTGCATTCAAAACCGATGCGGCGACACAATTCTTGATTGAGTGCACGCAGCTCTGCACCAACCCTTTTCCAAAGCTTCTCGCTATGGATGAAGAGCGACGGCGAGGATAGCTTGAACGTGGATGGAGGTGGAATCGAGGACAGGTACCGAGAGATCGCCTTCGGCGAGGACCATGGCGTGTTCTGTGCAGGCGAGAACGATGGCTTGCGCGCCACGGTCGATCATGTAATTTGATGCCGACGTGAACCGCGATTTGGCCTCTGGGGTTACCCGATTGAGGATCAGCTCGTCAAAAGTATGACGTTGAATTTCCGCTCGATCTTCGGCCTCAGGAATCAGCATTTCGATACCGGCAGGAGTGAGGATCGAGGGAAACAAATCGGGTGATTCCATGGTGTAGGCGGTGCCGAGTAGACCGAGCTTGGTGATACCTCGGCGAAGGCACTCATCACGCACGGCTTCTACGATGTGCACCAACGGAATCGGTGACGTAGCGGCAACAACTTGCGGGGCAACGAGATGCATAGTGCTGGCCAAGATGGCAACAAGTTCTGCGCCAGCGGCCACCAACGCACAAGCACCTTGCGCCAAGACTTCGCCTGCCTCATCCCATCGTCCGGCGCGTTGCAGGTTGGTGATCGTGTCGAAATCGGTTTGCCACAGCACGAGCCGGGCACAGTGATCGCCGCCAAGAGCAGCAGCAACACCGGTATTCAGCGTCTCGTAGTAGTGAGCTGTTGATACCCAGCTCATGCCGCCGATAAGCCCGATCACCCGATTTTTTGCGTTCATGGCGGGTCATCCTGCCAGCATCGGCGTGAGTTTCAAATGAGGATTACGGGAATTACGAATTTCGGGGTATTCGTGCAACGTGCTCCAAGAACTTACGATGGGGGCATGACCGCTTCCGTTGATTCTTCTGAGACCGACCGTTTCTATTTCCGTCAGCTCCTTTCGGGCCGTGATTTCGCTGTTGGCGATCCCATGGCAACGCAGATGGTCAACTTTGTTTATCTAGTTGGCGATCGAGGCACGGGTGAATGCGTGGTGATTGACCCGGCGTATGCGGTGAACGATTTGGTAGACATCGCTGAAGCCGACGGTATGAACGTCACCGGGGCGCTGGGTACGCATTATCACGCTGATCATTTGGGTGGTTCAATGATGGGCTACAAGCTCGAAGGCGTGGCCAGCTTGATGGAACGAGTGCCGTTGAAGCTCCATGTGCAGCGCGAAGAAGCGGAATTCGTAAAGAAGGTGACCGGCCTCGGCGATGGCGACCTCACCACCCATTCTGGTGGGGATGTGCTCACGGTTGGTGCCTTCGACATCACCTTTGTGCACACGCCCGGGCACACTCCCGGTTCACAATGCTTCCTCGTCAACGGCTGTCTCGTGTCGGGCGACACACTGTTTCTCGATGGTTGCGGACGGACCGATTTTCCCGGCTCATCCCCTGAGCTGATGTATGAATCACTCACACGGTTGTCAAAGTTGCCGACCGACACGATTGTGTATCCCGGTCATAAGTACTCAGAGGATCCATTCTCGCCAATGGGCCACGTCTGCCAAACCAACTTTGTATATCGACCCAAAACCAAAGAGCAATGGCTCATGATGTTTGGCCAGTAGCAGCTCAGCAATACGCCTTAGAGAACTTCACCGCCTGCAATCAAGAATCCAGCCGTGGGCGCGCTGTTATTGGCCCGAACTGTTTTTCGTAGAGATCAACGTTTTCTGCGATGGCTGAAGCGATCTGGAAGATCACCGATGGCGGCAGCTTTACCCGTGCGACAACCGTGCCCTGAACCGTTCCGTCTTCGCCCTGCATCAACGGTTCGATGGCAACGAATTCCAGCGTGAACCCATGCGGCGTGTGCCCAACTATTGCCATGTCTGCGTAGGGTGCAGCATCGAGTTTTTCGGATCGGGTCAGTCGAACTTCCATCTTCAGACCGTAACCCTTTCTCGGTGCCGTTTGATTCGCCATTTGAACCCGGTGGAGATACCAGCCAGGTCAATTAGCGACGAGTTGGCTCACGTTTGTCGTTGTTGTCATAGATGGCGGTAAGAAGAACCTCCACCGGGTCGCCCTCCTCAATATCGGCGGCCTTGCGAATTTGCTTCTTTACGGGGAGGAGATAGCTACCTGTTGCTGATTCGGGAAACACCGAGGTGCGCCAGGTGGATTCCTCGATAGTTACTTCCACCCGGATCGACCCGAAGCCATTGGTGAGCCCATCCATATGCTCACGTAGTTCTTTTGACTGTTTAACCGGCATACGAATGAAGTACCAGTTTGCTTGGCCGCCTGACCAAACAAACAGCTCGCTAGTAAATTTGTACGTGAGGTCGTTCATCCGCAGCTTCGTGTGAGAATTTCAATTGAGAGTCTCAGGTTGGCAGAAATCAGCCGAAAAAGTCGTTGATGTCGTCGGTGATGGTGACCTTGAACTTCACCAGTCGCAAACGCTTAGAGCCGTTGGTTACAGTGAAAATGTACTTGCCCTCATTGCCGGTAAGTACTGAGAGGTAACCCTCGCCGTCTTGCCAACGGTCTACGCCATCTTCGCCGTTGTTTAGGTTCACGTAGACGGTTGGGAAACTGTTGGTTTTGGAAACCGCAATATCGCCAAACAGGTCGATGTTGATGACCTGCCCCGAACGTACGCTTACCGAATACGACTTTCCTCGGCCGGGGGCAATCGTTGTGGAAGTGGTCTTTGAAAACGCGCCCTTGGCGAACACGATCTTTGTTTGCGCCGATGCGGTGGGTGCGAAACCTCCGCCAACACCGCCCACCATTGCCACGGTCAGACCGAATGAAATCAACAATTTCCGCATGAACAACACCTTTGTTTTGGAGAGGAAGAAAATCTACCCGAACGTAGGCAACTGCCACACAATTGATTGGGCCGGAGCGTCTAAGAGGTCCTAAGATCGACGCTCGATGTTTGGAACACCACGGCGAGAGGAGAACTCGCTGCACCGGTCAGACGTGAATCAAAGCGCGATGCATGTGAACACGGCCAAGAACCCTCTCCGGGTGCTTCGCCATCGTGATTATCGGCGGATGTGGATTGGTTTCGTGGTCTCCGATATCGGCACGTGGATGCAACTCATCACGGTGAGTTCCCTGATTGCCTCACGGACAGGCAGTGCCCTCAAATCAGGTTTGGTGTCGGCTGTTACCTTCGCCCCGCAGTTGATCTCGTCTCCGATTGCTGGCGTGTTGGCCGATCGGTTGGAGCGTCGCAAAATGTTCCTGGTCATCCTGCTCTGCCAAACCATTGGGGCTCTGGGCCTGGCTTTGGCCATCGCTCAAAATCAGAGCGCGGCGGTGCTCACGTGCATCGTGCTTGCGCAGGGTTTGGTGGGATCAATGGCCAACCCCGTGGTTTCGGCCATCCTTCCTGAACTGGTTCCTGCTGACGAGCTTCTTTCAGCCGCCTCCCTTGGGAGCATTTCGTGGAATTCCGGCAGAATTCTTGGTCCGATTTTCTCGGCTGTTCTTATGACCGCAGTCGGACCCACCTGGTCGGTTCTGGGGAATGCACTGAGTTTCGCCCTGTTGTTTTGGGTGGTGCTATCTATTAAGCGCACGTTCAATCCTGCTGCTACGGATGGGACCGACGGCTTTCTAGTTCGTATGCGTACAGGGTTTAGAGTTCTTGCTCAAACCAAGACGTGTTTGTTTGCGTTTGTCGGCTCAATATCGTCGCAATTGTTGGTCGCACCGTTCATTGGATTACTGCCGTATTTTGCGGCAACGAAGCTGAAGACGGGTAACGCTGGAGTGGGTGTTCTGATGTCCACTATGGGGCTATCAAGCCTGATTGGTTCGCTGGCTTTGTCATGGCTCGTCGGACAGTTTGGTCGCCCTCGAGTTGCTGTGTGTTCGTTGGCTCTTGGTGCCGTTGGCCTGCTTGGATTAAGCCGGGCATCGACCACTTCCGAGGCCATGGCGGCCATTGCGTTGCTGGGCAGTTGTTTCATCTGCGGCTTCCTCGCCGTGAACAGCGTGGTGCTGCGCGATGCACCACCAGAAGCCCGCGGACGTATCTCGGCACTGTTCGCTGCGTGCGTTGGTACTTCCTACGGAACCGGTGTGGTGTGGATGGGCGCCGTGGCGGATCACTCAGGAATCGACGTGGCCTTCGTAATCGGTGCCTGCATTGCGTTGGTACTGCTCGGGTTGAGTGTGGTTCTGGTCAACAAACAATGGCGCTCACTAGGCCAAGGCGATTCCGCTTCACTCCGCGCCCGCAAAGCCGGCCTAGTCCCCGCCCTCGACCACGAACCATAGATGTGCGCAAAAGAATGATGTTCCGGCGTTGGAGAAGTGGCTCAGCGCATCTATAAGCGTGTCCGTGTTTCTCCGATGAGCCGTCGGATTGCTCTAGGTCCAGTCATTCGCAGGTTGCTGACCCAGCGTGACGCATCGTTAGCCGAGCAAGAGTGCAATCACCGGTGCTGGGAGCGCCCAAACGCTGGTTGAGGTGTCGAAGAGGTTACGGGTCGCCAATATTCCGCGACCTAACTTCGCTTCGAGTGTTCGTGCTTCGGCTCGCCATCCTTGGGATACCCACTTTGATTCCAGCGGCGTGGTGAGTTGCGGGCTCGAACCTGCCGGAACAGAAACCGGTGACAAGTCGATTTCGGATCCTTGGCCTGTGCGGAGGTAGCCAATGGTGTCTTGCGCCAGCCAGCGGCCCGGTTGCGCAAAATCGATCGCTCGGGCCATGGCAATGCCGACTGCGTTTTCTGTCAACCGAGTGAAGTCGGGTGGTTGTAAGCCGGCTCGTGAAAGTCCTCCGAGCGATGCCACAAGTGGGTCGATGAGATAGAGCTTGGATTGTGCTCCCGAAACTCTGCGGCCCAACTCGTTGATTTGGTGACACCAGATTGCACCAAAACACGAAACCAAGCGCTGCAGCCGAAGGTCAAAACTTTGTCGATTTGAATACCCCAGTTCTTCGGCGACGCTTGTTCGGTTCATGGGTGAGGTTGATCGGCGTGCCAATGCGTCAAGAAGCAAGGAAACGGAGTCCTCGGCAACATCGGGATCGACATCGCGATGCAACCATGCCAGTAGATCGCGAACGAACGCATCGCTGACGTGGCCTTGACTTTGATGCTCTGCGACCGCTCTCGGGAATCCGCCTGAGGTCAAATATGACTGCCAAGCTAAATCGAGATCGTTAGCGTAGATTTCCATCGCACTCCCATACCGTCTTGCATCCTCTCCTTGCAGGTCCCAAGGGTCGGTGACTGCCGGTAGCGGGAGCTGTCGCCCAGTTGCGATCACTACGTCACGGAACTGCATGGGTAGGAGCATCCGGAGCCGGCGGGTTGATTTTCGCCCGGCGCGTCCAGCAAGCAGATCCCGCCCAACGTTGGCTGCTTGGTCCCACGATGACCCGGTGCAGATCACGGTGTCCTCGCCGAAACTCGTATTGTCACGCAAATACTTGAGCGTGCCCGTCCATTCGGGGACCGACGTAATCTCATCGAGCATCCAAATACGAGGTTGGGGATCGATCGAACGGGTGAGATCCCGCCCGAGCGCAACCACCCGGGCCAGATCATTCGCTCGCATAGTATCTACGGGCAAATAGATGATTTGGCGCATGTCGACATCGGCTCGGGAACAAAGCGCGCTTACGGTGTCCTTGAGAAGCACCGACTTCCCAACCCGACGAGGTCCACGAAGCACGATCAGCTTGTCGTCGATCGGGCCGGTGGCAACATCGTCAAGTAGATCGGGACGGTATCCAAGGTCAAAAGGTGCGCGAGCTCGAAGTACCAGATCAGTTGCTACCCAATGGAGGGCTTGCTCATTGTTTGTTGCCCGCCACCAAGGATTCGATTCGACCAACCGGTTTCGGATTTCATCGTCTCGCATGTCTGAACCTTACCAAAAAACGCTGTTTTAGTAAGTCCAACTTACCAAAACAACCAGTTTTGAGTGATTGAACCAACCAAACGGGTAAGTGAACGCTCACTTAAGGGCTTCAGATAGCGTTTCTTGCAAGCGGAGAATAGGCAGGCGTGTTCTGTGTACAGATCATATGATTCGAAAACAGAACATCAGCGGTAGTTGCTCTAGGCCCCGAAAAAAGGCCAACTGGGTAGCAAGCTGCTTGAGCCCCCTCACTTCCAAACCTGGTACTTCCAACTTTGGAACTACCAAGTTTGGAACCTCCAGAAGTGGAAGCTAAACCGTCTTCGCTCATACGACCCGGACGGAGTCTGTGAGGTTCCCCGACAACTTCTCAGGAAAGGAGAGCACGAGGTGGCGGTCGAGAGCTTTGGCTATGCGGATGAGTGTTTCGAG
>JAYTWN010000158.1:0-8403 GCA_043743435.1 Acidimicrobiia bacterium | reverse complement strand
CGCCAACAAGGCGTTTGAGTTTTGCGACCTCATCGCTAATGGCAGCAAAGACCTCTTCACTCGGTTGCGTGACATTGTCCAGCAACCCTTCGGCGTAGCCATCAATCACAGTGAGCGGCGTGCGGAGTTCATGCATAACGTCACCAATGAGCCGCGTGCGTCGCTCTTCGGCTGCTTGGAGCGTGGTTCCAAGGTGATTGATATCGGTCGCAAGTTGCGCGAGTTCAGTGCTCGACGACACTGGCGAGCGTTGATCGAGTTGACCCGCAGCAAGGCGTCTCGTGGCAATCTGTAAATCACGAATCGGGGCCAACAAGCGGCGAGATGTAAGCACACCTACTATTCCTCCGAGGAGCAGACTGGTACCGACCGCGATCGGGAGTGCTGCGTTGAGGGCAGAATTAGCTGCCATTCTGGGATCCATATCGCCAGCAGAACGTACCATTTCCGGATGACTGACCTTTTCCATCGCAGCAAGGTGATCAGCAAACACGCCAGGGATGAACACACGGATTACAGCAGTCAAACTCAACGCGGCAACGATGGCTACGAACGCAAACGATGCAAACAACCGAAAACGCAGCCCCTTAAATATGCCCCCATTCGGTCTGATGGTCGATGAATTAAGCGTCGAGGTATCAACTTCGTTCATACGTGCCCAACAAATTTGTAACCAACCCCGCGCACGGTCGCAATGAGCTTTGGATCATTCGCGTCGTCACCCAAAGTTTTTCGAAGATTTCGGATGTGCACGTCAACGATCCGTTCATCACCATAAAAGTCGTTTCCCCACACTCGTTCAAGCAACACACGACGGGTCAGGACGCGACCCGGCGACCGAGCCAACATCAAGAGCACCTCAAACTCCCGAGCCGTGATGTCAACCGACTGTGTGTCAATTTCGACAACGTGTCCCTCAACATCAATATCGATTGCACCGAAACGAAGATGCTCATGAGGAGCTTCGATCGCAGCGCTACTGGTTGATCCACGCCGCAGAACCGCACGAATCCGGGCTGCGACTTCCCGAGGACTAAACGGCTTCGTCACATAATCGTCGGCCCCGAGGCCCAGCCCCAAAACCTTGTCCGCTTCATCACCGCGTGCTGTAACGACGATCACCGTAGTGTCGTGCTTACTTCGGATTTCGGCGAGAACCTCAAGGCCCGTCATTCCAGGCATCGACAGATCAAGCAGCACAGTGTCAACCGGAAAACGGGAAAGATGGGCCAGCGCTCCCTTACCGTCGGCCACTCCGACAACCTCGAATCCATCAGCGCGCAGATAATCGCACAGCATCTGACGGATTGACGCCTCGTCATCGACCACCAAAACCGTTGTCGTCATATACTCATACTTCCACGATGCGCTCCGTCGGAGTCATTTAGTGCCTGTGCGCGTAAATCATTGCGTAGGGTTTTGGTGGCACTTTCCGTGTTGATACTAGGGACTGGGATCGAACCAGTACGCAATGACTTACGCTTCCCTGCACAGCCCACACACTCACCCGGCCGCCGGCTACTGCCCGGGATCGTGCACCTGGGCATGGTGGCGACGGATTCTGTCGCTGAGAGTCTGAGTGTTGTGCCACCACACTCAGACAGAACAGGCATTCCAACACTACCCGCGAGGGCGATACCGTCAGTGGATCGGCACATCGTGTGGGACATTGCAGCCAGTGTCGCAACGGTGGGTGGAGACGCCGGGAAGACCATATGAAGTTTCGATGAAGCTCCAGCCTGGTGCTTCATAAAAACTTCATGTGCTTCCACCACGAACTCCACTTTTATGCCGTTTACTATTTGACGGCTCTTACGAGCTACCCCTACAAACGTTGTTGTTCGGCAAACCACGCGGTTCTCGGTGCAGATTTAACCGAGCGTTGCCTGTCTCCGGACGCATCGTGTACTTGCCCCCCTGGAGAAGTTTTATGAAGTCGTTTCTGTCGCGGTTCCCACTGTCTTGGGCGTGTTACCTCGCGTATTTCATCGGTGTCAGTTTTCAGTCCGGTGGGATCGTTCACTACTCGCTCGACCCAAGTCGCTACGGCAAACTCATCGTGATCGGCGCTATCATCTTCGTGATCGGCGCAATCTCAAGCGAACTCATCGGCAAAGAATCGATACTCCGCAAAAGCGGCCCAAGCGGCTTCATCACCTTCATCTTCTCTTCTCTTGTGCTCAGCATCGGAGTAGGAATGATCGGCGGATCTGTACAGCACTTCACCGACATCCCCGGGCGTGCACCACTCTTCGTTGGACTCGGAATCGTGCTCTCGGCACTTGGCTACCACGGCCGATTCCGCCCACACAACACAAAACAGGAGTTCATTGCGGCGATGCTCTTAGTAAGCTCACTTGCTATCCCGTCTTTTCTAGCGCTCCGCTCATACGCCGCAACACTCCCAACGGAAGCCGAACACGACCACGGATCGGAGACAAACACAAACGCTGACGGGTCAACACCTCCAGAAATCAATGGCGCCCACGAAGACGAACACGGTGCTGACACCACACCGACAACACTGCTTCTGCAGCAAAAGGTAGAAGTGGACAGCACTCCGACACTTTCAACAAATTCCGTCGACCAACTCGTCAAGGAAAACGGAAGCCCGTCCACGACGGCGCCGTCGACCGCCAAACACGACCCATCCACGCATAGTCATTGATTCCATCAGCGAGACTGGATCAGCAATCAGGTCTAAAAGTCCTGAGAATAAATGCTCATTCCTCACGGGATTCAAACCAATACCGGACATTTGATCCGGCGAACAGGACCGATAACGCACCGGCCGTTGTCATAAAAAGGAAACTCGGTAACACCAGCGGATAGCCGCGGACTCATTCATGGTGATTTCGGAGCAGACTCTTAGGTTTTCGAGGCTCTTGGGGTGCAGAGTAATTTCGTAATGCCGTGATCTAGCGACCTAGCGACCTAGCGACCTAGCGAGATTTTGGGTGGGGTAGGAACGTCACATTGGATTGTTTCGAACGAGTCCGCAAAAACGCAGCAAGTTTCGCGTAGACCGCAGGACCCGTCATCGCTTCGATCTCGTTGGCCATGCTTTGCCACACCGGACGCCTCTCAACAAATGCTTCGGATGAATCCGTGCACCACCAGTGAAAATCGTCACCACCCTCACCCCAATCGCGTCGCTTCCACTCGCGAATCGTGGATGTTACGTGCCCATAGGGATCAGCATCATCAAGACGGCGAAGCGGTAACTGCCAACACACCTCAGGCTTCCAATCCAACGGACGCTCCCCCGCCTCTAGCGCCGCTCTGTGCAACGCGCAGCCCGCGCCGCCATCAAAACCCGGACGGTTCAAGAAGATGCAAGCCCCGTCGTGCACCCGGGTGACGTGGACACCCTCGTCGTTCTTCTTGGATATCTGTTTGGTAAACGAAACCTCACGCTCCAGCGCCACTGAACGAAACTGCCACTGCTCATCGGTGAGGCGGCCAGCAAAGTTCACCAACTTTTCCCGGTCAGCTTTGTCCACCAAATGCGCCCCATGTGTGCAGCAACCCTGCGACAACTCCGTGGCGTCCTCGGCATACACACCCTTGCAACCGTTTCCAAAAATACAGCTGTAGTTGCTGGCCAAGAACGTCACATCGAACACCCAGGTGCGGGCTTCGTTGGGATCATCAAACGACACCATCTCATGGATGTCTTCAAACACAGAGGGCTTAGCCATGGCAGAGAAACCTAATCGGCCCTACGACCAACCAAGGCAATTCTCCACCGGCTTAACCGGAGCGAGTATGGCCCTAGGGTGCTAGGCCGTGATTGCCGCCTTCCGACCATTCAAACATCGCAACTTCACGTTGCTGTGGTCGGCCAATCTGGTCTCCAATATCGGCACATGGATGGAAACCATCGCCGTTGGAGCCATCCTGGCGCGCGACACCAAGAAAGCTGCGGCCCTCGGTATCGCTGCTGCTGCCTCGTTCGTCCCCATGGCCCTGCTGGCCCCCGTCGGCGGACTCATCAGCGATCGAGTGCATCGCAATAAGTTTCTGCTTGGGACTCTGGCCTTCGACTTGTTCCTCGCCATTGTTCTCGCAGCGCTCATCGCTACTGGCCATCGCAGCCCCGCCTTGCTGTCGAGCGTACTGTTTCTCGAAGGTTGCTCAGCGGCTCTCTCGCTCCCCAACCGCCAAGCCATCATGCCCGACTTGGTGCCAAAAGAAGACCTCCTAGCCGCAGTGGCATTGGGTTCCGCCTCATGGAACGGAGGACGCATCTTTGGCCCACTCCTCGCCGGTCTGCTCATCAGTGCCACCAGCCCAGCTTGGGCCGTAGGTGCCAATGCCGCCAGTTTTGCGTTCATGCTTGTGGCCGCATTTTTCATCAAACTCCCTCAACCGAAACGGTCAGAAATCGCCGATTCGGTAAAAAGTCGAATCGATGAAGGCCTCAACGCCATTCGGTCGGTCCCCGAAAATCGCCTAGCGCTGATCCTCATCGCTATCCTCGCCGCAACCGCCGGACCCTTCATTGGGCTCATTCCCATCGTGGCCGAAAACGTCTTCGGTGGCGGAGCAAAAACCATTTCGCTGTTCGTCACTGCGCAAGGAGCCGGTGCAGTAGTAGGTGTACTTACCGCTGCCAGTATCGCCGAACGAATCGGACGCAAGCAGGCGATCGCCTGGGCCTTCGCCCTTTTGGCCGCAGCCCTCGTTCTCTACGGACGAGCTCCAAATACCGTCGTCGCCGCCGGTGCCCTGGTCATCATCGGTGCCTGCTACTTCACCGTGCTGACGGGAACTCAAGGATTGCTGCAACGAAACACGCCCAGCGAAAAACGGGCACGAGTTCTGGCTATTTTCTCCGTTGCCCTTGGAGGACCCTACGCCATCGCTGTAACCTTCGCTGGGTACTCTGCTGACCGGATCGGTCTGCGTAACCTCACCGTCCTCCAAGGGGTAGCCACCTTGTTTGCCATAGGTGCACTTACGGTCATCCGCCCTGATTGGTTGAGAGATCACCCAGAAACCACCACGGATTGATACCCGAGGATTGATACCTGGTCCAATGGCAACAGAGCCTGGTTGAAACACCGTAAAGACCACCATCGACACCACCGTCGAGACCCGCACCGAGCGATGACGTTACCCACACCGCCAAGAGATCGACGACGATAGAGCCATGGAACTTCAGTCACAAACCTCCACACTCCCCGAACAACCCTCAATCATTGTGGTGGGGGCAACCGGAGTACTCGGATCCGCCATGGCCCGACAGCTCCATACCCTCGGAGCAAAACTCACCCTGGTCGGACGGGACACACAACGACTCAACGAGCTCGCCACCACACTGCCAGGGTCCGTATGGGTGGCCACTGATATTCGCGGCGCCAACGCTGGAACAAACGTATGCGCGCAGGCTATGACCACCCACGGCCGAATCGACGGAGTTATCAACGCCGCCGGCATCGTCGCCTTTGGCAACCTGATCGACACCGAAGACGACATCATCGAAGACCTGTTCCTCACCAACGTGCTCGGACCGCTTTGGATACTCCGAGCTGCACTGCGACACCTTCCCAAAGGTTCCTTCGTGTGTAACATCTCCGGTGTTGTGGCTGAAACTCCACTTCCCGGCATGGCCGCCTATGCCGCATCAAAAGCCGCACTCGCCGCAGCAGACGTGGCACTGAGCCGAGAATTGAAACGAGTTGGGGTTCGCGTCCTCGACGCCCGACCGCCCCACACCGAAACCGGGTTGGCCCTGCGCTCCGTCAGTGGGACGCCACCATCAATGCCAACCGGCCTCAACCCCGAACACGTGGCCAAAAGGATCGTGACGGCCATCGTTATCGGCGAAGCCGACCTCCCCTCCTCCGCATTCGCTTAACCGAAGGCTCCCGGGAGGCGGAGGCTCCCACTCCGACGCGGCTCCAAAAGAATTTCCCAAATTCGGGAACTCGTTTGCGCTTGACCTACGTTTCACCTACAAACGACTCGACAGTTGCATCCCGGTGATCATCGCGGATGCAGCAAACTCGGGTAAAAACGTAAACACAGCCAAGCACGCAAACAGCCCACCACCCCCGCGGGCGCCGAATAACGTTTGACGACGGAGGAACCATCCATGTTCAATCGCACGACCGCACAACTCTCGACACACCCCAACCCACGACACCTCAATTCACGACATCCCAACCCGCCACATCCCAACCCCCAACATCCCAATCCACGACGGGGTAGCCGCATTGGGCTTGCCGTCTTCCTCAGCGCCACCGCGATCGGCGCCTTGGATATCGCACAGAGCCCCCAATCTGGTGCCGCAGTACGAACCGTGCCCTTTCGCCAATATTCGACCTGTCCAAAACTCAGTGCTGCGTTGCGAACACTGCTTCTTCCCCTCGTCGGCCCGTACGGACTGAATGGCCCGGTTTACAACGAGCTCACGCCGAGGCCCCGAGTAGCGCTACCCGCAACCACCGCCGCTCCAACTCCGGCACGGGCACAACCAGCCAGCAAAGCCACTACGGGTGCCCCAACCGAAACCGCTGCGCCGGCCGCAGCAGCAGCCCCGGCTACCGCAGCCCCAGCCGTAGCGCCCGCCGCTGCCATTGCCGTGGATGCTTCGCCCGTGTTCGATCAAGCGGCGGCGTCAGCCAACTCGTCGGCCACCAACGTGCAAGAAATCGGTGTGGATGAAGGGGACACCGTCGAAAATGACGGTCGCTACCTTTTCGCCACGGTCACCGGGGCCGTACGCATCATCGACACCGAAACGGGAAAAGCCGTTGCCACCCTCGGACCGGCCAACGGATCCGAACAACTCCTGCTCGACAAAAATCGCCTAGCCATCACCCGAAGCGCTTTGGACACCGTGCCCGAAACCGTCGTGGATCTGTGGGATGTCACGAACCGCTCCCAACCGACGAAGCTCTCCGAAACCCACCTTGAAGGCTCAGCCCTCGCCGTACGAACGGTGAACGGCCGCGCCCGCATTGTGCTGCAATCCAGCTTCGGACAACGGGTCCAATTCACCCAGCCCCAAGAATTCTTCCCATCCCAAAACGCCCTCTTTCAAGCGCAAAAAATTAACGAAACCATCGTTAAAAAGAGCCAAGCCGCAGACTGGCTTCCCCGCAGCTACGTGATCTACCCCGACAACACCCAATCACCCGTGAAGACTGCACTTGACTGCCGTGAAGTCGGTCGTCCGGCAAACGCCACAGGGATCGGCTTCACCTGGGTCGCCACCCTCGACCTGGACATCCCCAACCCCCGCTACGGAGCCCGCGGATCAGGCGGAGTGATCGCCGCCGGACAAACCGTCTACGCCTCGGCAGGAAACCTCTTTGTAGCCACCCCTCGGACAAACCAAATCCCGATACCGGTCTCCCGCAAGGGAGGGGCACCCACACCAATCGTGGCTCAACCCACCTTCTTCAACAACCAAGTCGACATTCATAAATTCGACCTCACCCCACCAGACGGCGCCACCTACCGGGCCTCGGGTATCGTCCCGGGCGCACTCCTCAACTCGTTTTCCATGAGCGAATACGACGGCAACCTTCGTGTGGCCACCACCCAAGATGCTGCCGGATTTGGATCACCAAGCGCCTCCTCCGTCTTCGTCCTCAAACAAGCGGGCCGCGAGCTCAACACCATTGGCCGTATCGACGGACTCGGACGAACCGAACGCATCTACGCCGTACGTTTCGTGGGAGACATCGGCTACGTCGTGACCTTTCGGCGAACCGATCCGCTCTACGTGCTCGACCTCCGCAACCCCACCGCCCCGAGGCTCGTAGGTGAACTGAAGATCCCCGGCTACTCCTCCTACCTACAACCCATTGGCCCCGGACGACTCCTCGGAATTGGCCAGGACGCCGACGCCAACGGGCGCATAAACGGCACGCAGCTCTCGCTTTTCGACGTCAGCGACCCCTCCAACCCCAAACCGCTCTCCACCCTAAAAGTCGGCGGACAAAGCAACGCCGAGTACGACCACCACGCCTTTCTGTGGTGGCCGGCAACCAAAAACATCATGATCCCCTCCAACGTGTACACCGCTCAAGGCGGACCGCAAGGAGGGCTCCTAGTGGCATCGCTCGATAACGACAAGCTCAGCGAAAAGGGCCGGATCGCCCACGAAGATATGATCGAATACTTCGTTTACGAGTCGCCACTGCCGGTAACTCCCACTCCAGCTGTCGCTCCGGCTCCGGTCGTAATTCCTGCCCCAGCAGGTGCGGTCATTGCCACGCCGACCACTGCTCCCGGCGGCTTCGTCCCTCAAACCACATTTCCTCAGGGTTCACCCCGCCAAACCAAACGTTTCGGCGACGAACCCATCAACCGCTCACTCGTGGTCAACGGCAAGCTCGTAACGGTGTCACAAAACGCAGTGAAATCCTCCAACCTTGATTCCCTCAC
>JAYTWN010000157.1:0-2060 GCA_043743435.1 Acidimicrobiia bacterium | reverse complement strand
TTGTCGACCATCATCAGGTAGGGAAAGCGCCCGGAGAACTCTCCATCAACCTCACGCGGTGCCCGCTCACTGGGTTCTTGCGACGAGGTGCTGGCCGATTCAGCCGGGGCTGCCTCGGTGAGCGCGCTGAGGGTCTTCATATCCGCGCCTGCACAGAAGGCGCGCCCGGCACCGGTGATGATGATGCCGACAACCGAACGATCAGCGCAGGCCCGCCCGATGGCATCTTTGATTTCGTTGTCCATCGTGTTTGTCCAGGCATTCATTGACGCTGGCCGATTAAGCGTGATGGTTGCTACCGGATCGGAAACCTCGTAAATGATGTCTTCGTACATGCTCGAAACCTTGCCATAGTTATACGGAATCCACCAACCCGCGATGGTTGGTGATACTTCAGTCATCAGGCTGGGAGAGGGTCGAAACGGTTTTACTCCGCCCAACATCGTAACTTGGACGCAATATGTCGAGTGTTCTTGTGCTCTCTCGACAACACGAAACAACGTTAACGACTTCGTTGGTGGAGCACTCCTGTTGTTTCGAGGTTGGCGATTTGTTCGGCGGTGTATCCAAGGCTAAGGAGCACCTCGCTGTTGTGCTCACCGAGACAAGGAGTTTGTAGGTCAAGTTCTTCGGTCTGTTCGGAGAAACGCATTGGGTTTCCTGGAAATCTCGGCGGTCTCAGCGCTTTCGGTTGTCACGCCGAATGGAAACGTTGCAACCAACTCGGTCTTTTAAGCAAACTTTTCGCGGATTGCCTGATCTTTGGCTCGAATGGCGGCAATGTCGGTCTCGGGTACCGGCTCGACTTCGAAATCTTCGTCGCTTGATGCCAGGTCGGCCAGCGGCTTGTAATAGTCATTACCTTTCGCTGCCCAATCGGACCGCATCTCGAAAAATGCTGGGCCGGATGCGTCGATGCCTCGTATCGGCATTGAGCCCCGGCGGATCGTGAAGTCATGGGGCGCTAGTTCCCCAGCCCGCACGAACCAACGCTCAGCAGCTTCGGTCTTGCCCTGTTGCGAAAGGTTCCATGCCACCGCAAAGGCTGCCCGGGCTCCCTGGTCACTTTGTGTTGGCATCGCCACGAGTTGATCAATGGGTTTTGCTTGCAGCTCGGGAGCAAGTGCGTCGGCCTCTCCACGAACCCAAGCGCGCAAAGCATTCATTGGTTTGCGGGGATGAAACTTTGTGTACGTAGAGTATTCATCGGACACGTAGTGCACATCGTTGGGTCGCACGATTCGCCCGGTTTCGTCAATCCACAACACGGTCGGCACATTCACCATGTTGTACAAGTCGGCGACGGTGTGCTCAGTATCCACCAGGCTCGGATGCGTGGCGCCAGCCGATAAGACGTACGGACGAGCTGCACCCAATGTGGCGTCAATCGCAACGGTGATCACGCTGAGGCCGAGGGGTGCGAGTTCTTCATGCAATGCCTGCCACACGGGCAGGTCTCCACGGCAGCCTCACCAACTGGCATAGGCGTACAAGACCACCTTGCGCCCGCGATTGTCGCTGAGGCGATGCATGATGCCGTTGATGTCGGGCAGTGAAAAGTCGGGTGCAATCCCGCTGCGCAGTGCTGCGGAGCGATCTTGTGAGGAAGCGCCGAGCGCAGCGATCTTCTCGTCGCTGTCGATCACAACGGGTCTCCCGAGTAAACGCCCGAGCGTCGTGAGGTCGAGCGTTGAACCGGCAGGGACGGGAATACAAATCTCGTCGCGGCACAGTCCTTCGGGTTGGCGCTTCCATCCCAGCGGGGAAGGGTCGAGGGATCCGTCCGCGGCTATTTCGAGGGACACGGGTCGCTGTTCGTCAAGAACCGTCCAAGTAGTCATGCGCACAAGTTACCTCGTGTGCTGTGTGAAGTCATTTCGAATGTCGGCTCAAAATGCGACTGTTGAACCGGACGAAGTCCCGCAGGGACGTTCTGAGTATTTCAGCTAACTACGTTTCACGGGCCCCTCGCTGAGAACCCTTGGGCTCTTGCCTGGTAGGTAATCCCATGGCAAAGATTTGAAACTTGTGGAGGAATTCTGGCGCCCTCTGCGGTCCAT
>JAYTWN010000156.1:0-12821 GCA_043743435.1 Acidimicrobiia bacterium | reverse complement strand
TGTAGCTAATCTCTTTGAGCTTCAATGCCCCTTCAAGCGCAATGGGAAATCCGGTATTGCGACCCAGGAAGAACATTGAAGGTACGTGCGCATATTGTTTAGCAATGGCTTCGATTTCTGCTTCCTTGGCCAACACCGCGCGGACCACATCAGGAAGCGCACGAAGTCCGTCGACAATTCGTTTCCCGTCGCCGGGACCAAGGTCTCGAACCCGGCCCAAATGCAACGCCAGCAGAGCAAACGACACCATCATCGAGGTCACCACCTTGGTGGAGGCCACACTGACTTCCGGCCCGGCATGCATGTAAATGCCGTCGCACTCGCGGGCAATGGTTGAGCCAACAACGTTCACCACGGCCATGACCTGACCGCCCTTGCGTTTGATCTCATGCACCGCGGCCAACGTGTCAGCCGTTTCACCCGATTGGCTTACCGCCACATACAAAACGTCTCGTTCGATGACGGGATTTCGGTAGCGAAACTCACTGGCCGATTCTGCGTCGGCAGGGATACGCGCCAGTGCTTCAATCATCTGTGCACCTGCCAAACCGGCAGAGTACGCCGACCCACAGCCAATGAATTTGACCCTGCGAATATCAAGCAACTCCCGTGCGGTCAACGTCACACCACCGAGCTTGGCCGTGCCGAAACGATCATCGAGACGGCCCTTCAATGCTCGTTCAATGGCGACGGGCTGCTCGTGAATTTCCTTGGCCATGAAGTGGGCGTAACCACCGCGATCAAGTTGTTCGATATCCCAATTGACATCCAGCACCCGTTTGCGTGTTGGCGTCGCATCGAGGGCGAAGGTGCGGTAACCATCTGCGTTGAGAACGGCCATTTCGCCATCGTCGAGCGGGATGACCTGTTTCGTGTAGCGCACCATGGCACTCACGTCGGACCCCACCAACATCTCGTGCTCGCCAATACCCACAATCACCGGTGAGCCATTACGAGCCACCACGATCCGATCGGGCTGGGAGGTGTCAATCACGGCAATGCCGTAGGTGCCTTCGACTGAGGCCAGGGTAAGGCGAAGCGCGTCCTCCAAATCGTGACCATCTGCGCGCTTGGCACTTACTAGGTGAGCCAAAACTTCGGTATCGGTTTCGCTTGAGAACACCACCCCATTCGCTTCGAGTTGGGCCCGAAACTCTGCAGCATTTTCGATGATCCCGTTATGAATGAGCGCCACGGTTCCGCTCACATGCGGATGCGCGTTGGCGTCGGAAGGCTCGCCATGAGTAGCCCAACGGGTATGGCCAATGCCGACAGAGCCGCCGAGTTTTTTCGGCAACACCGATTCGAGCTCACGCAGCTTGCCCTTCTTCTTAAACACGTTGAGTCCCTTGGATCCAATGAGGGCAATGCCGGCCGAGTCATACCCGCGGTACTCCACTCGAGCCAACCCCTCCATGAGAATGGGCGCTGCGTCTTTGCTGCCGATGTAGCCAACGATTCCGCACATGTGTGCTCCTAACGATTGTTCGTGTTCGTGTTCGTGTTCTCGACCGAGCTTCGTGTTCGTGTTCGTGTTCTCGACCGAGCGTGGGTTGGATTGGGTTGGGTTGAATTGGATCGGATTGGATTGGGTTGGTTCGGTTCGGGTTGTATTGAGTTGGTCTGGGTTAGCCGTAGATGATCCGACGGACTTGGCGTTCCGACGTTGGTGGTGCGGCAATCCTCCAAAACTTCAAGTCATGGCTAATCCGCAGATAGATAGCGGCGTTCGCCATTCCATCGGCTTGTAGTTCCCGATGACGACGCCGCACGAAGGTCTCGAGCGGTTCATTGAAGTAGGTGAGTACCTCGGCGACGATTCCGGCGGCCTGGTCCCGGCTGAGCGCCGTGGTGCGAACCAGGTGGTCCAAAAGATCGTCGATTGGGCTGATAGCCGGCATCGGGTCTTGATTTTGGGCTGCAAACGGTTCGATGGCAACCATTTTGCCCGATTTTGGGCAGAATAAAGATCTCTCGGGAATCGAGTGTCGCTAGTGCAGTGAATCGCAGTTTGGGCGCGTGTGTCCGAGGTGCACTTTTCCAGCTGATTGAATGTTTTTACAAGAAGGGCGCACGCGCCCGAACTTCGAGAACATGCGCTAGTGGGTTAGCCAGATGAGGCGAGGAACAGCGTGCCGCTTCCGGAAACGGAGAGTGGACCGTTCGAGTTTCCGGCGATGGCCGATTCGCCTCGACCTAACGAGATGGCATCTTGCCCCTGGTGAAGACGGATTTCACCTTGCGTGCACAGGGCGATCACGGGTCGAGTTGCCATTTCCATACGACACGGAGCCGATGATTGACCTATCAGACGAACGAGTCGAAAGTCGTCAACCGGAACAGGCCATTCCTGGCCGATCCATTGGTGGCGCTCGAAGGCTTCGTTGGCAACTTGGCCCGGCTCAGGGAAAATCTGCGTGGAAATGTCAACGGGCCTTACGAGCGGGAGAGGGCCGGGAACGGCGTTCGTGACCTTGAGAAGCTCATCGACATCGACGTGTTTGGGGGTGAGACCTCCACGCAACACGTTGTCGGAGTTGGCCATGATTTCTATGCCAACACCGCAAAG
Organism: Acidimicrobiia bacterium; assembly: GCA_043743435.1. Taxonomy (GTDB): domain Bacteria; phylum Actinomycetota; class Acidimicrobiia; order Acidimicrobiales; family JANYDT01; genus JANMZO01. Next base: position 10,252 of record JAYTWN010000156.1, on the reverse strand, counting down.
ATAGGCGTGCATATTGCCTGCCCCTAAGAACAGCGCCTGCCCGGGTTGTATGCGAACACAATGCAACAACGTTGCCACGGCAATACCGCCATCACCCGGGTGTCGATCGCACAGAGCCGCCCACCAGCCAAAGCTAAGCGCGTGTTCTGGATTGCGCTCAGCAGCGAGGCGAGCAGCTTCGCCAAACGATGCCGTTGCTTCGCTGCCGGAAAACACCAGCCCCGTGAGGCTGTTACGCAGGGTTACGTCGAGTCCGTTGGCAAGTGAGTTGATCATTAACCGAGCTGCGGGATCCTCCACATGTGTGAGCAGGGCAATGGTTTCGTCCACCGGTCGAAAGCCGCTGAGCGCGTCCATTTCCGTAAGTGCGCAGATGAGTTCGGGTTTGTGGTTCGCGTCGCGGTAGTTTCGATTCGGTGCGGTCCGGCTGATATCCAAGGCGTCTTCCCGAGCGAATCCGGCCTCGGCCTGGGCCTTGCTAGGATGTGTCTGTAACGAAAGCGGCTCGGCAATGGCCATGACCTTCAGGAGAAACCGCAGCGAAGGGCCGGACGGATCACTGGTCTGATCTGGCGGGCCCCATCCCCGCTTCGCTTCGAGTCCCGCCAGTGGGTTCGTTTTCAACCGGCAAACCGGACCGGGAACACCTTGAGCGCTAGCGAGAGTCAGCGCGGCAGCATCGAACCAAGTTGAAGGATCGGCCCGCAGCATCTCACCCAGCGCAATATTGTCCGCCGAACCTTCGTCCGGTAAACAATCGTCCCCGGAACCCTCGTGTCCACTGGACTTCGGGCCAACCGCGCTGGGGAGGAGAGGATGATCGCCAAGCCAGAGCTCCGCCATGGGCCCACCGGTGCTGGGGATACCAAGAAGTTCCGTCATCGCCGTCGTCGAACCCCAGGCATAAGGCTGGACCCTGGGGTAAAGACGGCGAATCACCCCTCCATCATCGGTTACGGGAACACAAAACTGTTGGGAAACGCAGAAAACCTTGACGCAACCAGCACCGAAACGCCCTCAGATGGTCACAACAGCACGCCGACGCCGGCAAATTCAGAAAGCAAGACGCACAAACCACGAGACAAAGCAGCAAGGTCCAGAAGGGGTTACTCGCCAGAGATCGTGGGCGTGGCAGCCGCAGAATCGATCACCGGAAGGCCCCACGCGACCTGGCGAGCGAGGTATTCAGAGCGGGGGAGCAGCACATAGAGAGGTTGGGCCGCGGGATCGAGCCAACGTAGAAAGCTCTCGAGATCGGCGTCGGCCATAGCGGTGCAGCCGGTAGTGAACTTTTTGCCGTTTTGGCGCCAGATATGCAGCAGAATGGCGCTTCCCGCACCACGAACGGGTTCTGGCGTGTTGTGACCGACCACCACTTCAAGGCGGTGTGCTGGATCGGTTTGCTCCATTTGCTGGCTGAGTTCCCAATCGGTGGCCGCTGGACGATCGAGGCGTATTTGTTTGTTGTAAAACTCCGAAGTCGGATCTTCGATGAACAGATCAGCCGGAGTAACCGTCACGTAGTCGAGTTTGGTACGAGCTGCCCAAAGAGGGTCGTAACCGTAGGCCTTTCCTAACGAAAACACCCCAGCCGGTGATCGTTTGTCACCTTCCCGTTTGGTCCGCTTGGCTCCCGACCCTCCGGCGACCGAAATGGCGTTCACCGGGATTGGGTTCAGTCCCCGTCCCCACGCCAAGCCTTTTGGACCGAGTACCGCCGCGATGGGCTCGTTGTCCAACGTGGCCCAGGCCCCGGATTTGCGAGCAAACCGTCGTAACTCAGCCTTATTGCCGGCCCAGCCATTGGTGATGCCAACAATGATTTGCCGTGTGCCCTTGGGGATCCGAAAGGCGTTCATAGGGTCTGAAGGTTCGGAACTGGCGGACAAAACTGTGCTGGTTGGAGAAGATTTGGGCTTCACGGTCGATCCCGCAGAAACCCGTTGGGAAACCGATGTCGCGATGTGGGCAGCGTGTCGTGGAACGGCGGGGGAAGAACTGGCGGGGGAAGAACTGGCGGGGGAAGAGGTTGAGAACAACACAAGCACGGATGCTGCGATGGCCAGGGTTCTCGTGAGTTGACGAATCATGAGGGCACAATTCTCTACCAGGTCATCGCCCTTCGGGAACACTGCGAGTGATGTTCGTCGCCACCAAAAACGCCAAAGCACGATCCAATCCGCCAAATTGCCTACAGAAAACCGCCAAACAACGGGAGTCCCTGCTCACAATGTTGGTCGGACGGGTAGCCGAGCAAACTTGGGAACGGTCGGCTGAGTGGTAAAAATAAGTAATTCAACCGCTTTAGGTGGTTGATGGGTGGAGAAAACCGCTGAACGAGGGCATGATGGGTCATGATGTAGGAACATGAGGCCGCCAGCACCCACCGCGCCAAAAACAAACGCGCCACTTCAGCAGCGGGGCGCGCTGAACGTTCGTGCCTTTGTTGGTCTTTCGTTGATCATCATTTCCTCCTCGATAGTCTTCGCCTCGAGCGTTCGCGGGCATTTCGTGCCAGATTCGGGGATGGGTTTGCCGATCGTGGTGCTGATCGCAGGATTTGCCCTGGCCACCCGGTTGCGCATTGTCGAGCAGATCGGTGCCTCGCCCCAGCTTTTTCGTGCCGTTGAGGTCCCGTTAATCGTGGGGATGTTCACCTCTCAGCCTTCAAAGGTGGTGCTGGCTTCCGTCATTGGTTCCATCGTGGGTTCGCTGCTCGATCGACGGGCACCCCTGGCCCAGCATGTGAACACCATCATCTTTGGAGTCGCCGAAGTCATCGCTGTAACGGCATTGTTCGTTACCCTCGTCGACGAGTGGGTGATCGCTCGGACCCACACGTGGGTGTTGTTGGCCGTCGTGGTGTTGAGTGTTCGCTTGGTTCGATCAGTGCTCGAAATTGGGCTGATTTGGTTGAGCGGAGCCGACGTTCCCGCTCGTTCTGCCTTGGGTTCCATCGTGTTGACCATGTTGGGATCGATTTCCATGACGTCGTTTGGCATCGTGGCCGTGATGGTGGCCACTCAAAGCCGAGCGGCGATCGTGCTTGTAGTTACCGTGGTCATGGTTCCGCTGTTGGTGTACCGCTCCTATGTGCTGGTTCGTGATCGCCTGCAACGGGTTCGTTTGCTGCAGGAATTCACTGCGGGGTTCACCAAATCTTCCGAACGATCAACCACGTTGACGGATATTGCCGAACGAACCCGTCAAGTTATGCGCGCTGAGCATGCTCAGGTGCTCCTTGAGGTTGATGGGATCGCTATCAGCGAAACGGCAGGCAAAAGCGGGATCCCACTGACGGTCGCCAGCCTCATGAGTCCCGAAACACTGCAAAGTTTGCCTTCGGTCGGCGACTGGTTGTGGTTGTCGGTAATGCGATCGGGCCGTGTGGTTCGGGCGCTGTCGAATCGCGGCCATTCCGATGCGCAGGCCTACGCTCAGGTACTGGGTGCCCGCAGCGTGATGGCGGCGCCGTTGGTGCATAACGGTGAATGTATCGGCATGCTCACTGTGCGGGATCGACGGTCGGGTTTTGGCCAGTTTGGCGCCAACGACGCCGACTTGTTTGCGACGATGGCCGATCACGTCGCTCTGGTTTTGCAAGGTCAGCGGCTAGACGATCAGGTGCGAGCGGAAACCGCGGAGCGCACCCGGGCAGCTTCAAGCGATGCGCTGACTGGGCTCCCAAACCGTGGTGCTCTTCACCAACGCATTGACGCCTTCACCAAGGAAATGACTCGGGTTTCCACCACAGCGGGAGTCGATGGGCAACCCGACACCACCACGATTTCGGTCGCCACGTGTGGTGCGGTTCTCACCCTTGACCTCAACCGTTTCAAAGACATCAACTCGGCGCTCGGCCATGAAACTGGCGACGCTTTGATTCGTGGTGTAGCTGAGCGGGTTCGTGCTGCGGTACCAAAAAGTGCGACGGTGGCCCGTCTCGGTGGCGACGAACTGTCCATCCTGTTGCGTGACGTACCCAGCGTTGATTCAGCCATTGCCGCCGCTGAAGCGGTTCAAGAGGCGGTGAGGACCGAGTTGGTCATTGGCGATCTCACCATTGTTACGGATTGTGCCATTGGGATTGCCTTGATTCCCGATCACGGTACGGACCATTTGGCGTTGATGCGTAGAGCGGATGTGGCCATGTACTCGGCCAAAGTGCATCGAGAAGGCGCCATTGCCGTGTTCGATCCGGCGCAGGAAGCGGCCTCTTCACGTCAATCGGCGTTGGTGCGGGATCTGCGTATCGCCATCGAAAACGATCACCTCACCGTGCACTACCAACCCAAAGCGCTCTTCAGTGACGGGTCGGTGATTGGGGTTGAAGCGTTAGTTCGTTGGCAACACGGCGAACTTGGATTTATTCCTCCCGATGAGTTCATTGGTGTGGCTGAGCATGCCGGGTTGATTGAACCACTGACCGCTATCGTGGTGGCCAAATCGCTCGAACAGTGCATGGCGTGGCGCAAAATGGGTCTCGACGTTGGCGTTGCAGTCAACCTCAGTGCCCGTTCTCTGCGTGATCCACAGCTAAGCGCGCGTATTGATGCGGCGCTGGAACTCGCGGGCATGCCTGCTTCGGCGTTGACGTTGGAAATTACCGAGGGCGAATACGTACACGAGGGCCCGACCGCGCGGCGTACCCTGGCCGAGCTGCATGCGCTTGGTGTTTCGTTGTCGATCGACGACTTTGGGACGGGTTACTCATCGCTGTCGTATTTGGCCCGCCTCACCGCCGACGAAGTGAAGATCGACAAATCCTTTATCACCAACGTGGCCACCGACGAAGTAAGCGCAGCGATTGTTCGAGCGGTGGTGGAACTGGCGCATCAACTGGGCTTGCAAACGGTGGCCGAAGGCGTTGAAGACCAACGGACGTGGGATCGCTTGGCTGAGCTCGGGGTTGACATTGCCCAGGGTTACTTCTTGAGTCGCCCCTTGCCCGGGGACAAGTGCGGCATGTGGCTGTGGGAGCGTCGTCGCGGTGGCGTGCTTGATCTAGCCAACAGCTGATTTTTTAGCCGTAAGTTGTTTGCAGAGGACCTGCAGAGGACCTGCAGGCTTAGCCCTCAAGCAGCAACGAGAACTGAGCATCAGTAAGTGCACAAACTTTCGTGTTTTCCTTGAGCGTGGCTTTGATATCGGCGGGAAAATCAACCGGGGCGTTGGCATCGAGCAACTTGGTGAAGGCTGCGATGTCGGTGGCGGCCATGGTCTCAAAGGTCTTCTCTTGAAAGCAACTGGCTTTTTCCGTGGTAACGCCCGATTTGGAAGCGGAGGCTGAAAGCTTCTGGCCGTTGGCCTCCACCAGGGACTGGGGAACGCAACTCATAACGGCACGAAGGAACTCTGGCGGGGGTTCCGGTGTCGACATGTCGGTTTTTCCGGCCTTTTCCTTCACGCAGGCCAACTTGTTTGCCACAACAGGAATTCCCATGGCGTTGAACGCGCTGGTCAGTTGTTCCTCGGTGAGTTCCGCTGGGCCCACGGCCGGTGCTGGCGCAGCGCCAGCAACAGTTTCGCTCGTCGGTGCGGAGTCCGTGGCTTGGCCAGGATCGGCTTGGCCTGGATCGGCTTGGGTCGTGGCGCTGGGGTTGGGTTCGCCCGCAGCGATGGCTGGCGTGGGTTCGGTCGGGTCAGCCGTTTCGCTCGTCTCGGTCGCGGGTGTTGGATCTGCAGGAGTGGCAGAGGTTCCCGCAGAGTCTGGGGAAACGGTGGTTTCAGCGGGTTTAGAGGTGGAACACCCTGTGGCAAGAACCGACGCGGACACAACCACCAAAAAGGCGACCACGGCAAGGCGTATTGTGAACGTTGACGTGAAGCTTGGGCTGAGCTCGAAGGGGCGGCGCATCATGGGTGACCGGACCTGTTCGTTGGTGCGTTGGCGCTCATTGGGCTCGTTTCCTTATCGTAGGCGGCACGCAAGACCTTAACCCGACCCTGTTACCCCTCGATGATGACCGTTCCCCCGGGCTGCCCCGGCTTTGATTGCCAATCCTGCTCATCCGGTGGCTGGACACCGATTTCTACGAACAAGCACTATCGTTAACGCCCCGTGGTGAATGAACGTTTTGATCCTGAGGCGATAGCCACTTTCCGCTTTGTTGACCGCACCTGGGCGCCGTCGGGTGAAACGTCGGGCGATGCGCAGGGCATTGATTCCACCGTTAAAGCCTCGGCCTGGACCGCAACGTTCACCTACGCACTCGATGCGGCTGATGGCCTCAACGTAGTGACCTGCCAAGAGCGTTTCGTGTTCCCGGCCCCCGCAATGCCCCTCAACCACGCCGCTGCACAGGCCCTTGATCGAGTGTTGGCGCATCTGTGTTTGGTGGCGGGATTGAGTTATTACAAACTGGCCGCCCCACGCCATGTCGTGATTGAAGATGCCGTACTCCCCGGCGGATGGAACGCCGACGACATTGCCTTCCATCGCACGGTCTTGGCCAAAGGGCTGGGCGAATACAGCTTTATGAACAACCTGCCCGCTGAGTTGTGTCCAACTTGGTCCTTCCGAGCCGGCCCTGCGCCCGCGCCAATCACCGGCCTCGGACTTCAGCAAAACCATCCCCTCGTGCCCGTTGGCGGTGGTAAGGACTCGTGCGTTTCCATCGAAGCACTCCGCAATGCTGGCCATTCGACCACCTTGATCACGGTCAATCGCTACCCGGTCATCCAAGAAGTCATTACCGACGCGGCCTTGCCCGATCTTGGCGTCAAGCGCTTGTTGGATCCTCAACTTCGCGATCTCAACGCTGCGGGTGCCCGTAACGGACACGTTCCAGCCACGGCCATCGTGAGTTTTGCGGTGTTGGCTGCGGCGGTGCTGCACGGCCACGATGCGGTGGTGATGTCGAACGAACGATCAGCGTCGGAGGGCAACGTTGTCTATCAAGGCGTGGAAATCAACCACCAGTGGTCGAAAAGCACCGAAGCTGAAACGATGCTCCGCGAACGTATTGCCTCGATTACTCCGGAGCTCACCTATTTTTCGTTGCTTCGCCCGCTCTCGGAATTAGCCATTGCCCGGGAGTTCGCGCAAACGTGCGATCGGTACCTCACCTCGTTTTCCTCGTGCAACGCGGCCTTTCGGCTTGATCCCGAACGTCGGGTTTCGCGTTGGTGCGGACACTGCCCAAAATGTCAGTTCGTGTACCTAGCATTGGCAACCTCGCTGTCGAAGGAAGCTCTCACCGAAATCTGGGGTGCTGAACTATTCTCGTCGTCGTCGATCGAGGGGTTCCGCGCGCTTCTTGGCCTGACGGAATGGAAGCCCTTCGAGTGTGTGGGCGAGAGTGGCGAATGTTGCGTTGCGCTTCGATTGCTCAGTGAACGTAGCGAATGGGCGGATCATCGGGTGGTGGTTGCCCTTGTCGCCGAGGTACGGGCATTGCATCGTTGGCCCAGCGACGCCGATGTTGGGGCGGTCTTCACTGCCGAGGTCACCACAATTCCTGCACCGTATGCCCACGTGGTGCCGGGAACCGGAAGTCACGATGCAGCGCACGAATTTGCGTCGACGCAGGTGGGGACATGAGCGAATCGTTGCGGGTTCGCGACCTGGCGGGCCAGCGGGTCGTGGTGTGGGGATTTGGAACCGAAGGCCGGGCGGCGGCGCGTTTGTTGCGTCGTCACGTAGCTCCTGCCTCGCTCCATGTTGTGGTCGATGGTGACCTACCCAAAGAGCTTCCCGAAGATTTGGCCGATCTTGCCGTGCTGAACGGTGCCGATGCAGATCGGGCCATCGCGCAAGCCCAGGTGATTGTGAAGTCCCCCGGCGTGAGCCCTTACCACGGACGATTGGCAGAACAGGGATCCCACGCCATCATCACCGGAGGCACGGCGCTGTGGTTCGCCGAAACTGGCGGGGCCCGAGCCATTGGGGTGACAGGCAGCAAGGGAAAAAGCACCACGACCTCCCTGATTGCCCATCTACTCAGCGCGCTTGGGATTCCCAATTTGTTGGCTGGCAACGTTGGTCGTGCGCTGCTTGACGTTCTCGATGAGCAACTGAGCGCAACTTCTTCCGATGGACGTTCCGACGGCCTTTCGGGGTCTTCGCTCTCTGAAGCGGGCATTGCGGATCTGGAAAGAATAAGCGAATTTACCTATGCCCTGGAGCTTTCCAGTTTTCAATCTGCCGAAGTGCGCAACTCCCCTGAAGTAGGTGTACTTACGGCATTGTTCCCGGAGCACCTGGACTGGCACGGATCGGTTGAGCGGTACTACGCGGACAAAGCCAATCTGTTTGCCCACCCCGTAAAGTTCCCAGTGAAGAACTCTTCGAAGAACCACGCAGAAAACCCCAGCGGGGTGAGCGGGAAAGCAGTCGTTGCCGCTAACCATGACAATGCAGCGGTGCAGGCCATGGACTGGTCCCATGTTGCGCCGGGCATCACCGTTGTGCCATACGGCCAGCCGGGGACCAGCGGGTCTATCACCGTGGCCGGGCACATGCTGCTCGATGTTGACGGAAGCGTGCTGATTGATCTCACCGCAGCGCAGTTACCCGGTAGACACAACGCCATCAACCTTGCCGGTGCGCTCACCGCGCTGCGGGCCTACGGCATCGACTTAGGAGCCAACCAAGCCGCACTGCAAACCGCGGCGGTTGGATTCGTACCCCTTGCACATCGCTTGCAGCCCGTTGGGTCCGTTGGTGGCCGGCTCGTGGTGGATGACAGCCTTTCCACCGCACCTCAGGCCTCAGTCGCAGCCTTGGCGGCGTACGCTGATCGTCCCGTCGGCATCATTGTGGGCGGACACGATCGCGGTCTCGATTACGAGCCACTAGCCGCCGCGCTCGCTCAGCGGACCACACCGACCTGGGTTTGTGGGGTCCCGCTCAGTGGCGAGCGTATCGTCCCCCTCATTCAACGTGCACTTAGTAATGCTGGAAACACTTCGGTGATCGTGAAGGCGTTCGACGATTTCGATGATGCCGTTCACCATGCGGCGGGTGTGGTTCCCGAAGGTGGCGTGATCCTGCTGTCACCAGCGGCCCCCAGCTTCGGGCGTTTCGTTGACTACCGAGATCGGGGTATGCATTTCCGTGCGCTACTGGGCATCACGCAAAGCTGAGGCCCAATCCAAGGCCGAAGCCAAGACTCCTCAAGATTTGTCCCGAGTACAGACTCCGTGGATCGGTCGGCTGGTGCGGATGCTCCGGCCGTTCGCGAAATCAGCCATATTGGCGATCGCTGCTTCATGGCTGGGCAACGCTGCGCTTGTAGCTACTCCGCTGATCGTAAAGGGACTGGTTGATCACGCCATTGTGGCCCGCGATCAATCTCTGGCCGCGTGGACGGTCGTGCTGGTGGCGGTTGGGATAGTACGAGGTGTACTTACCTTTGGGCGTCGGTGGTTTGGTGGACGGCTCAGTATCGATGCCGAGGCGGATCTTCGCAAACGAATTCACAACCACCTGCAATCTCTCGACGTGGTAACCCACGATGGTCTTTCGCAAGGCCAAATTGTGAGCAGAGCCAATGCCGATGTTGGCTTGATCTCTCAACTGCTGGCCTTCCTGCCGTTCCTCTCCGGAAACGTCTTGCAACTCGTGGCCTCGTTTGTGGTCATGGCCTTTCTGTCGCCAACGCTGCTGGGAATTCTGTTGCTCATCGTGCCGCCCATGGTGTTCATTGGCTCGAAGCTACGCAAATGGGTGTACCCGTCCAATATCGACGCACAGAATCGGCAGTCTGATCTTGCCGCGGTTGCCGATGAAGCCATCGTAGGCGTGCGAGTGGTGAAAGGGTTCGGTCAAGAGGACCAAGAACTGCGTCGCTTCGAAGCCACGGCCCGTGAGCTGTACGGGTCTCGGATGCGCAACGTCCGGATAACGGCCAAGTACTCTCCGGCCTTGGGCGTGATCCCGTCCTTCGGTGTGGCGTTGTTGCTGGCCATTGGCGGACGGTTAGTGAAAGACCGCACCTTAAGTGTTGGTACCTTCCTGGCCTTTGCTACGTACCTTGGACAACTGGTGGCACCGATTCGGACCTCGTCGCTCATTGTGTCGGTGGTGCAGTCGGCTCGGGCTGGGGCGAACCGGGTTTTCGAAATTTTCGACCTCGACTCGCGGATTACCTCCCTGCCAAACCCTGTTTCTCTTAACGACGCACATCCGGTACTGGAGTTTCACAACGTGTCGGTGGCCTACGGCGATGGTCCGGTGGTGCTGCATAACATCAGTACGCGTATTAATCCCGGCGAGACTGTTGCCCTCGTTGGTGGGAGCGGCTCCGGC
>JAYTWN010000155.1:0-12476 GCA_043743435.1 Acidimicrobiia bacterium | reverse complement strand
GTTCGGTGTCACGCAAATCGGTATCAGGTTCGTATTCAACGATGACCGACTTGGCTTCGATCACCGCAGCAAACAAACCTCGCATCGGGTCAGCAGTTGTTTTACCGGGCTTGTGTACTTTGGCGATTACCGGTGCTGCAGTTTCATCGCGCCAGCTCACCGCTTTGTAAATCAATTTCAGGTCAGCGGCACCGAGCTTGAGTCCGGACTTCTTCAAGGCGGCTCCGGCCAGCGTTTGGAACTCGCTATGGTCGGTGAACAACTGGTCGCCGAGCGATGATCGAAGGAATTCGGCTGCCGCTACCAAGCGGCCGTCACGCTCCCACGTTTTTGCGTCAAGAAGTTTACGCTTCTTCTTTTCGGGCACACCTTTGGTGGTCTGCGCTTCATCATCGTCGGCATCTTCATCACCGCTCCCCCACGCATCCAGCGCTTCCTCCACGACCTTGGCAACTTTAGAAAAGCCGATAAACAGGTCATCACCAAACTGGTCATAAAGCAAAGCGCGGATGTCTTCATCACCCGAAGCAAAGCGAAGTGACTCGATGGCTTTGTGGGTGAGCTGGGTGTGCAGGCGAAGCGGACGCTCCACGGTGACTTTGTGGTAGCCGAACGCTTCGTTGGCGAAGATCTTTGACTCCGAGGTTTCTACGAAATCACGGAACACGTTGTTGATGCGGTCGATGTCGTTTGACCCCAATTCGCAATTCTTCTTGCCGAGGTTCTTCCGGAGCGGCTTAAACCATTGGGTGGCATCAATCAGCTGGACCTTACCCTGGCGATGCTCCGGCTTGCGGTTCGTAAGTACCCATATGTATGTGGCGATACCGGTGTTATAGAACAGATTCAGGGGAAGGGCGACGATTGCTTCAAGCCAGTCATTTTCAATCAGCCACCGGCGAATGTTGCTTTCCCCCTGACCGGCATCGCCGGTGAAGAGTGACGATCCGTTGTGGACCTCGGCGATGCGAGACCCGAGTGCTGTTTTGTCGTTCATCTTTGACGCCATGTTGGCGAGGAACAACATTTGTCCATCAGATGATCTTGTTACGAGCGAAAGTTCTTCTCCCTTGTGCATGACGCGGAAGCGGGCGTCACGCATACCGTCCTTACCGCCCATCCGTTCAAGGTCGTTCTTCCAACTCTTTCCGTAAGGCGGGTTAGCGAGCATAAAGTCAAACTCGCGAGCTGGGAACGCATCGTGAACCAGCGTTGACCATTCAGCACCACCGACGATGTTTTCAGCGTTTTCGCCTTCGCCCTTCAGAAGCATGTCCGCTTTACAGATTGCAAATGTTTCTGGGTTGATCTCTTGACCAAACAGCACGCTTTGAATTTGCAGGTTGTTCTTGGTCGCAATTTCATTGAGCGTATCCTCGGCCACGGTCAACATGCCGCCTGTTCCACACGCACAGTCGTACAGCAAATACGAGCCCGATTTCAGTTGCGACTCAATCGGGAGGAACACCAGGTTGGCCATAAGCCGAACTGCGTCACGAGGGGTCCAGTGCTCGCCCGCCTCTTCGTTGTTGTCCTCGTTGAACTTTCGAACGAGTTCCTCAAACACGGTGCCCATCCCGTGGTTGTCGATCCCGGCCGGAGACAAGTCAATTTCGGGATCCAGGAACTTGTTGATGAGCGTGCCGATGGCGTCGCTCTTGGAAAGCGTGGGGAGCTGGTTGCGGAACTTGAAGTTCTCCAGGATCTCTTGCACGTTTGGCGAGAATCCGTCGAGATAGTCCTCAAAATCAGCGAGCAATTGTTGTTGTGTGGACCGGGACTTTAGATCGCGAAGGGTGAACTTTGAGGTGTTATAAAACGCCTGACCGGCAGCATTGGCAAGGGCGGCACGCTGCTCAGTAATGCCGTTTTCGTCCAGCATTTTTTGTGTATCGAGGACCGCTTGCTTGGTGGGTTCGAGCACTGCATCCATACGACGGATGACGCACATGGGCAGGATCACATCGGGATACTTGCCCCGCTTGAACAGGTCCCGCAAAACATCGTCGGCAATACCCCAAATAAACGAGACGATCTTGTTGTGTGCCGCTTGATCCATTTTACCGTTTCCCTCGCCACGGTTTGGGTCTCTCCTGGCACCGCGATCCGCCAAAGAGTAGTCGAATAGGTAGAAAAGTTGGGCTTGCCTCAGGGCTTCGGCTGATTTTGTCATACCCCCTCTCTACGCTTAGGTGCGCTCGCAACTCGTTGGGTTGTGGCTGTTACTTCCCCCTACAGACCCTGCGCGTTGGCGTTGGACACATCGAAGTTGTGAGCGCCTCTGTTGAGGCTGTTCAGAGTCAATTGCTCTTCCATTCGTGTTCGCTCACGCCTTCGATGGCTCGTGGCCGTTTGGCTTGGAGTCATATCGCGTGGGTCAAACGATGGTCTCGCTGCTCGGTCACGGCACTTCGTTTAGGCCAACTTCGATAGGAACAAACAGCATGCTCAAAGCACCACAACGCAACAGCGAAAATCGTAAACGGCCCTGCTGGCTGTCTACATGAGCTCCTTCATTTTGCCCGCGGATCACATTGGTTGCCTGGTGAATCTCGGCTATGAGCTAAATATTCGGGCCGTCCATAACGAGCACTCCAACATCGCGGTGCGGCTTAACCTTGAGAACGCAGATGATCGCAAATTCGTGGCCAACGAATTGATCGATGCCAACATCAACTCGGTTTGCACCCGTTACGGAACTCTCCCGGAGCACCCCATCCAGGTCCCTTGCTTTCTGCTCCCGTCGGTTCCGCTCACGAGTTTGGAACAATTCGCCCAGGCACTTCAATGGGTCCGTTGCTATCAGTACCAGAGCTGCGAAGGATTTGGTTGGAAAACAACGTTCGCATATCAGTACACCGAACGGGTGCGAATGGAACTCGAAACGAAGATCATTTCTTGCTTTGCAACTAGCTGGGTCTACAACGGAATGGCACTCACTTGACCTCGGATGAAGCTGCAGCTCCAGCGGTCTAATGCTGCGGAGAGAACTTTCGCTCACTCGAGCCATCCGCCTCTCGGAGCCTGACGGCTCCTCTGCAGCGTAAGTTTTTCCTGTGCTGCAATTTGTCGGGTCCACAAACCCAAGTCGCAATTTGGCCGTCACTGAATCGCAGCTACAAGCTTTGTAGGGCAACCTCGGCATCTATGGCTTCGCGGAGCAGGTCGGCGTGGCCGTTGTGGCGGGCTGTTTCTTCGATCATGTGGAGCAGAATCCAACGAAGGCTTATGGGGCCGCCTGTTCTTCGATCTGGTTTTGCTGCCACGTCATCAAGTGAATCTGCTGCTTCAACTGTCGCTCGGCTCCGTTCGCATGCCACTCGGTAGAGTTCCAACAGGTATGGCGGATCGTCGTTGACGGCGGAATTCCACTCCCAGTCCCTGTCTTCATCAAATGGTGCACTTGCCCAAGGTTCAGGGTCGCCGAGCCCTAGAAAGTCATCGTGAAACCAACTGTCTTCGACAAGCGCTAAGTGTTTGATGAGACCACCAAGCGTCATCGTCGAAGCTGCGGTGCGCCGGTTTAACTGATCAGCACTAAGTCCGCTTACTTTTGATTCAAAGATCTGGCGTTGCTCATCTAAAAACTCACTAATCATCGTCCGCTCGTCACTGACCTGGTTTGTGAATCGTTCTTGCATGTAGAAAACGTACCTCCTCCGTTGATTGTTCGGTGCGGAAGCCTAAATCGGAGCGCTATGCGTGACGCACGGCGTCGAGAATGAGACTTGATGTACCGAGTTGTCCTAAGCCTTTTTCGGTACGACTCGTTGCGATGATCCATCAGGCATGATCGGTAGATTGGGCCATCCTCGATGCGCCATCGGGTGGTGTGGAACGTTCCGGAGGTATCCCACCATTCAAGGAGGGTTACCGAGAATCCAGCTCCCTCGAACACTGCAACCAGCACCTCCGCGACGTAAACGACTTGATGCCCGGCCGCAGGATGATCGGCAGGGCCAGGACCGCCAACCTGCACGGTACGTTGATACTCCGCGTCGGGAAATCGACCATCGGGGACAGCCACTCGCAGTCGTCCGCCGGGCTTTAGAAATCTCCAGCAGGTCTCGGCGGCTCGAACGCCCTCCTCAATCGTGAGGTGCTCCCAGGTATGTTCACAGAGGAATGCATCGGCACACTCGTTGCCAAAGAACTTCTTGAACGTTTCCGCTTGAAGCAAATCAAGCTCAACCTGTTCTGTAGGAATCCAGCCGTCCCATCGCTGTTCTCCCGCCCCGATGATCACCTGGCTTTTCGCTCCGCTCATTGGATCATCTCGGCCATCGATTTCTAGCCCCTGCTCGGTGCGTCGTGTAGCTCTGCTACTACGTGCACATATTGGGTGGAAATTTGTGGCCATCCAAACGTTGGCCTCATCCCGCAATCACTGTTCAACTTCGGCGGTTGGATACGCAGTCATGGCGACCAAAGTATCGCTAACCAAAGGTGCAGGATTCGAGCCAGTGTCCGGATTTCAAGACGGTTGACTGCTCGACGAAATTGTCCTAAAATTCGGACAATGAAGTACGAAACCCGAGCTCCTGAAGATCTTGGCGCTGCGGTTGCCGAGTTTCGGGCGGTCAGAGGCTTGACCCAAGCAGAGCTTGCTGAACGAACTGGCCTGCACCGTACGTATCTTTCGAGTGTGGAGAGTGGCGTGGTTCCTGAATACGTCCGCCGGTACTTCACGCTCCTTCATTCACTCGGACTCAAGCTTGAAATCAGCGAGCGATGAAGCGGCTGGCGGTCTGGCGGGATCAACGATTGCTGGGCTATCTAACCGGCACCGGCTCAACTATCCGGTTCCGTTACGAGGCTGAGATAGTCGACCAGTTCGGGCTCGGGCGACCAATCATTTCAATGAGTTTGCCAACTAGCGCTTCGGCGTTCTCCGATCGTCAATGCCGACCGTTCTTTGACGGGCTACTCCCCGAAGGTCAGGCGAGACGAATCATCGCTTACGACTTGGGAATACCCGAGGCAGATACATTTGCAATGTTGGCTGTCCTCGGTCGAGAGTGTGCCGGTGCGCTCGCCGTTCTTCCTGAAGGAGAGGAACCCCTCTCGGCGACTTCGGCTTCACCACTCCCTGCGCTGAGCCGAGCGGAAATTGACGGCCTGATCGCCAATCTGCGCTTCGAACCTTTTGGGGTGGGCGCAGGACTTCGGGTTTCGTTAGGCGGCGTGCAGGAAAAGCTCCTGCTGACCGACCTTTCGGCGGCCAAAGGGACTACGCACGAAACAGAAAAGCGGTGGGTGCTTCCGACTGGTGCTGTTGCATCTACTCACATTCTCAAACCAGAAATCGCTGGTCTACTAGGCAACGTTGCCAATGAGGCGCTCTGTCTCCGCTTTGCGGCATTGGTTGGGGTGACAGCCGCAATGTGTGAGATAGCGACGTTTGCCGATCGACAGGTGCTGGTGGTTCGGCGATTCGATCGAACCAAAGGCGAAGGCGGCATCATCGAGCGGATGCATCAAGAAACAGCGTGTCAAGCCTTGGCTGTGCCAGTTGCGTCGGTAACTCGAAAGTACCAAGACGCCGGTGGGCCGAGCCTGGCAGACGTTGCTCGGCTTCTGCTTCGTTGGGCCGATCCATCCTGTCTTGAGCAGCTTTTGAAACAGTGCGCAATCCACGCTCTGGTTGGCAATGCCGACGCTCATGCTATGAACTTTTCCTTCGTGCTTTCATCCGCCGGTGAAGTCTCGGTTGCCCCGATGTACGACGTGTTCTCGACCATTGCCTACCCACACCTCACCACGATCCCGGGCATGTTTATCGGTGGTTGTCGAGACATTCGATCAGTTAACCGAGTGAATTTGCTCGACGAAGCCGTCTCCTGGGGTCTCTCTTCGCAAGGAGCAACAGAGATTCTCGAATCGGTATTTGCCGAGGCGCAGAATTCCTTTGAACTCGCTCTCGGCCAAGTACCAGTGGCACCCCAACTCTCAGAACTTCTCCGAAATCGAATAAGTACGTTTACGTAACGATCGGCCTCTTTCGAAAATGAATCGCATTTCAATGTGTACGTAGTAATTGGGCCTTGTTGTCGGCAATGTGGCGGGCATCCCGGAGGTAGAGCTCGTCGTGTCCTTCATCGATGTGAGCTTGGAAACCAGCGTGCCCCGCAGCGGCGAATGAACGGATGGTGTCGACCATCGCAAGAACGCGTTGGTGCGCCTGATCAAGTACTTCCTCAATCCGATCAGTTCCATAGGCCGCACAAAGCAACGGCAGGCGACGACCGTGGTCCGTCAGTGTTCCGAATCAATCGAGGTTAAGCGGCGAGACAAGAGGAACCCAACGGTACGCGAGGTAGCCAAGATCCCAAAGCCGCGGGCCGGGATGCGCGGTATCGAAGTCGAACACCCCAACGACCTCCCCATCGCGGATCACACAGTTGTACGGCGCGAAATCTCCATGACAGATCACCTCGACGGGAGAACGAGCAGGCAGAAACCAAGGGTAACCTGACCCATCGAATCCGGTTGTCGCGTCGTGAAGCCGTCGCAGAAGTTTGGCTGCCGAAACCATGGCCTGATCGGTGCGAAATGCCTCTGCAAGCGGGTAGTCGGTTGTTTCACCATCAAGAAACGAAAGGGTTTCCGTTCCGCGATCGACGTCAACAGCAAGCAATCGAGGGGCTTCGTCTAAGCCGACAGATTCCAAATGCCGAAGCAGCGAATGAACCGAGGCACTGTGGAATCCAGTCGGGCGAATCACCGTCGCACCGAATCGAATCACCTCATTGAGCCCGCCCTTCATCAGTTCAGGATCGCCGTCGTTTCCGTCCACCCAAACAGGTTGGTCGAAGGAACGAAGAGATGTTTGTGCTTTGTCGACTTAGGTGAGTTACAATGCAGCCATGAGTTCACTGGCGAACGTGAAGGTTTCGAATCGAGGGCAAATGAGTCTGCCGGCATCGGCTCGGAAGCGGTGGGGTTTTGATG
The DNA here is from genome assembly GCA_043743435.1 of Acidimicrobiia bacterium. Lineage (GTDB taxonomy): Bacteria > Actinomycetota > Acidimicrobiia > Acidimicrobiales > JANYDT01 > JANMZO01. Next base: position 5,525 of record JAYTWN010000155.1, on the reverse strand, counting down.
ATGGCGGTGAAGTTGGTGTCATAGATCTCGATCTCGCCTTGCTACTGGTTCCGGGCGGTATCCAAGCAGCAAAACGAGCTCTGCATTCGGCGATTAGCGAAGGGCGGTACGAACGTGCTGTAGCCCAGATTGCCGACCCTGACTTGGCGAATTAGGTGACTCCAACAACCAACATCATTTTGGATGACCGGTTGCTTCTCGATTATCTCCTCGAAATGCCGACAAAGGAATTACGTCAAGCCGTGCAAAAACGAACGGTTTTCACGACCGGCTTTTGGTACTACCGGTTGTGTCACGCCGTTCGTTCAGACACGGTGACCGGTGCCCTGTCAGGCCCGTTCGAGAAAGCGGAAAGGCGTGTCAGGGAATTGGCGTCGGTTGCGCTTGTGGAACTTCCAGAAAACGTCGGCCTGCTGAGTCTTCGCGAACTTGCCCCAATGATGGCTGAAGGTGTTGAACGCCACCGGTTGAACGTAATGTCTTTAGAGGCACTAGCTGCTGCGATGAGTCTGAATGCAGAAATCGCCATGGCTTTGGGAAGTGAAAACCTCTTGCTTGCCACCGCTGCGAATGCGGAAGGCCTGAAGGTAAGAATTGTGCGGGTTTAGCACTTTGCCTTGGTGCTCTACCGCGTCATCAACAACTAACTCGCACTAGCCTCGGGAACAGTGCATTGATGCCCTGTTGAACTACAGCCGGTACAGTGTGGGCCAGGCGTTGCTTATGCAGAAATCCCACGTCTGCTACGCCTACTTGCGGGCCGCACAGCGACTGAGCTCAATGTAGCAAGCCTCGCGTCGACATTTGGATGGCCGAGCCGCACTATTGACGCATATCTTGCCCATCTCGCCAACGCATTCATTGTGCAACTGCTCCCAGCTTGGTCAACGAACCTCAGCAGTAAAGTTGTCCATCGTCCAAAGATTCATCTTGTCGACACGGGTTTTGCTACCGCGCTGACCGGACACAACCCGGAGCATCTTTTGGCTTCACCCGAGCTTTTTGGTGCGCTGCTCGAAACGTTTGTTTGCATGGAACTCCGGAAACAAATCTCGTGGTCGGCCACGAGCCCAACCCTTTGGCACTTTCGCGATCGAGGTGGTGCTGAAGTTGATCTAGTCATCGAGTATCCCGATGGCCGCATTGTCGGCATCGAAATCAAAAGTGGGGCAACGCCTTCACATGGCGATTCGAAAGGGCTTCGGTTGCTGCGCGACCGGCTGGGTGACCGCTTCCATCATGGCTATCTTGCTTCGACTGCCCCCGAAGCTCACCCGATCAGCGACCGTATTTCAGCGATACCAGTGAACGCGCTCTGGACATTTGCATAAAGCGCAGGGGAGCGCCAAGTCACTCAATCACTTCCGTCGAAAAATCAATGACTAGTGCAGGGAAGCGTAAATCCTTGCGTAGTGTTTCCTCTCGCTTACCAGCACCACTGCGGAATTCACACCGAAATCACTACGTAATGATTTACGCGCACACGTACCAGTTTCGGACATTTTGGTCATAAAGGTCACAGTCATTGCTTGGGAGGAAGAGTTCGCGCACTAACTTGGTCGTGTGAGTGGTGGACCGTTGATTGTGCAGTCAGACAGGAGTTTGCTGCTTGAGGTTGACCATGAACTGGCGGAGGAGTGCCGAGCGGCCATTGCCCCGTTTGTGGAGCTGGAAAAAGCACCCGAGCATGTGCACACCTATCGGATCACGCCGCTGGCGCTGTGGAATGCGTCGGCTGCAGGACACGATGCGGAACAATGCATTGATGCCCTGTTGAACTACAGCCGTTACGACGTGGGCCAGGCGTTGCTTATCGATATCGTCGATACGTTTGGTCGGTATGGGCGCTTAGTAATTGAGAACGATCCGATCTACGGGCTCGTTCTCCGGTCAACCGATTCCGCTGTGCTCGCCGAAGTGCGCAGAAACAAGGTTGTCGCCCCGCTTCTTGGTGAGACGGTTGGGCCCGATCTGGTGCAGATTCAAGCGGCTGATCGTGGACGGATCAAACAGGCGCTGATCAAACTCGAATGGCCTGCCGACGATCGCGCCGGTTACGTCGACGGCACGGCTTTCAAAATGCATATCGAAGAAAACGATGCGTTTCATATGCGTGATTATCAACGCCAAGCCGCCGAAGCTTTTTGGGCTGGTGGGTCTGGCGTGATTGTGTTGCCGTGTGGTGCAGGCAAAACCATTGTGGGCATGGGTGCCATGGCCAAGGCGCAGGCAACCACGCTGATCCTGGTCACCAATACGGTTTCGGCCCGTCAGTGGCGCAAAGAATTGATCGAGCGCATGTCGGTTCGGGCCGAAGATATTGGCGAGTATTCGGGTGAACGCAAAGAGATCAAGCCGATCACTATTGCCACGTATCAAGTGCTGATCTCCAAGTACAAGGGCGAATACAAGCACCTAGCGCTCTTCGATCAGCAGGACTGGGGGCTCATCATTTATGACGAAGTACACCTTCTTCCCGCCCCGGTGTTCAGAGCGACTGCAGACATCCAAAGTAGAAGAAGGCTCGGCCTCACGGCAACGTTGCTGAGAGAAGACGGGAAAGAACGTGAAGTTTTTACCCTTATCGGGCCCAAGCGTTTCGACGTGCCTTGGCGTGAAATCGAGGCACAGGGCTATATTGCCCCGGCCACCTGTGTTGAAGTGCGCGTCACCCTTACCGATGATGAGCGCATGACCTATGCAACGTCGGAACCAGACATCAGCTATCGAGTCGGCTCAACAGCCATTTCGAAACACGCAGTAGTAGATGCACTTATCAAACGACACCCCGACGAACTCATCCTGGTCATTGGCCAGTTCATAGAGCAACTCGAATCGTTGGCTGAGCGCCTGGGTGCACCTATTATCACGGGCAAGACCCCGAACAAGGAACGCGAACGGCTTTATGAAGCGTTCCGTACCGGTGAGGAAAAGCTGCTCGTCGTTTCTAAGGTGGCGAACTTTTCCATCGACCTGCCCGACGCGTCGGTTGCTATCCAGGTTTCGGGCACATTTGGTTCCCGTCAGGAAGAAGCTCAACGCCTTGGGCGAATCCTGAGACCCAAATCCGATGGGCGCGCCGCCACGTTCTACTCCGTCGTTTCCAGAGACACCAACGATCAGAGCTTCGCGGCAAATCGGCAGCGTTTCCTTACCGAGCAGGGCTACGGTTACCAAATTGTTGACGCCAAAGACGTGCTTAATCAGGGGTTCCTTGATGGTCGCACGTAGAAACATCCCAACAACGGCACTTCGGGCCACTTTCTGAGACCTTTGTTACCGCTGGTACCTGTCGCAACGGCCAGAAATCGGTAGAATTTCTCCACCGTCTTCCCCAACGTGTAAAGGTGCCCGTCGTGTTTGAAGTAACCACTTCACCCCCCAGCCGAGATGTGGTGGACACGCGTGTTCGCAAGCGAACCACTCGCGCCCGCACGCGAACCAAGCAGCTTGGCGTCGTCACAAGTTTCGCGTGCATGGCAACGCTCCTTGGGTTGAGCCCCAAAGTAGGTGCACAGACAACCACCACGACCGTGGCCACAGCAACCACACCAACCACAACGCCGTTGGCAACGTTGGCGCTCGTGATGGAGCCGATCACCGGCACCACTGGTATCTCACTCACCTCACCCAACGCTATGCGCACCACGGTGATCATTACCAATGAAACCAAGGTTTCCCTCACGAACCAGCAAATGGTCGTACGTTTCGGGGTCAAGCCCGACCAAATCAACTCCGTGATTGATTCCTCAGGTCCAGTTGGTCTCACCGATCCAAACACCGGCGCTTGGTTTCACACGGTCGCGGCGATAGCCCCAGGTGAGCGTTTGGCGTACACGGTGAACTGGTTTAAGTATTGCCCAGGCAAATGGCCGATGGCTGTGCGGGTTGGTGAGCGACAGGTTTCCTCAACCGTGCAATGGTCTCAATGGCCGGGTACTTCGCCCGATGCCAGGTGCACACCGGATGAAACCACCAATCCTCAACTCGTTTCGTTCTACGCATTGCCGTGGCCCAGTTCGATTTTGCCGACGGCTCCTACCGGAGTTGTGGTGGTCCCCCCGGCCGGATCATCAACTCTGGCAAGCACGATCGCGCCAACCCCGTCTTCCCTGCCCGTAACCACCAGTACGATCCTGCCGGTCACTACCACCACGCTACGTCCAACATCGGGCCTGGCCCCGAGCTCAACGATTCAGTCATTGTCGGGCCCCACGTCTTCCTTAGCCACCACGACAACCAAGTCGGTGGCGGTCACTACAACCCGGCTCGGTTCACCAGCCCCACTGACCACTCGGCCCCCTACGAGCATCGTAGGTGTACCTTCGAATCGCCCTACCACCACGTTGTTTTGCAAGACCATTGGTGGCAACGAATACTGCGGTCCAAAGTCTTCTACCTACAAAGAGGGGCAGGAAAAGGCTCAGGAGTTAAAGCCAGGTCAAAAACCCGGCTCGAAGCCGGTTGTCAAAGCAAAAACTAAGGCGAAACCCAAGCCCAAAGGTAAAAAGAAGTGATTGGCGACGAGTCGAACCTTGCTTGATCCAACGCTGCTTGACCTTATTCACGCCACCAAGGGTTTCATGCCTGATGATGAGGGTGCAGCCCTGCACGCCGCAGCGTTGTCGGTCAGCTCGGCGGTTGAGGGACCATTTCTCGAGGTTGGTGCTTACTGCGGACGTTCTGCGGTTTACCTCGGTGACGCAGCCCGTCAAAGCGATCGGGTGCTTTACAGCCTTGATCATCATCACGGCTCGGAGGAAAATCAGGCCGGCTGGGAGCATCACGATACCGACGTTGTCGATCCGCTGACGGGACGCATGGACACCCTGCCCTTCTTCCGACGGACAATCGAATCCGCCGGTCTTGAAGCCTGGGTGGTCGCCTTAGTTGGCCAATCGAACCCAGTCGCCCGCTACTGGTTAACCCCACTGGCACTGCTGTTCATCGACGGTGGCCACGGCAAAGAACCCGCTGCTGCCGACTACACCTGGTGGACCCCAAAGGTCGCCCCCGGTGGACTGCTCGTCATCCACGACGTGTTCCCCAACCCCGCCGACGGGGGCCGCCCACCGTATGAAGCCATCTACCTACCCGCCCTAAAATCGGGCCTCTTCGTCGAAGACCCCACCCTCTCCTGCGGCTCCCTCCGAGTCCTCCGTAAGGCTGTTTAGGTTCTCCGCCACGCTGTTTAGGTCTCCGTCAAGCGGCCAGTAGGCCCTCGGCTTTTCATTTTCGTACCTGCGTGAGCGGAAGGCCAGACCTGCACGAACGCTTAGGGAATGTCGAAAAGGGTGCGGGTTGGGGTGTGGTTGGTGAGGACGGCGTCGGCCAGGAGAACGGACGCGGCTGAGTAGGCGGTGCGTTCGCCTTCGGGGAAGTTGGTGCGGGTGGGAATGTGGAGGCCCGTCCAGTACGAGCCGTCTTTGAATCGGAGCTTGGCGGTGGTGGCAAACAACTCCTCCGCTTCGTCCCACAAACCAGCGACAGCGCAGGCAATGGCCGCTTCGGCGGTTTCACCGGTG
>JAYTWN010000154.1:0-7460 GCA_043743435.1 Acidimicrobiia bacterium | reverse complement strand
GCCAAGGTTCGTGCTCTCGTAGCCGGAACTTGGCGGTCAGGCGCGTCTGGCCCCGGATCGGTTGTTTCCTTACAGAATTTTCCATTTATGGCCGGTGCTGGATTGCTAGATACTTCCACCAACACCGCCTGGCTTCTCGTCGACGAATCCCGGATTGAACGAGATCCGATGGATGCTGCGACTACTCCGGCGCCGCTCCCGCGAGGCTGGTTGGGCGGGGCGATCGTGGCAGCAACGCGCAAAGGTGTCGTTGAGCTGCACATACTTGCCGACAACCTGAGCGGTGACGACGCCCGCCGAGCGTCCTACTTCACCCTCCAGCCGCAACTTTGGAGAGTGGTGGGTCGAAATGTCCTTCCAGTTTCTTCCATCCCTTTCGTTATGCCCGCCGAACCTTCCGCCGTGGAAATGCTGTTTGCCGAAGTGATAACGGCATCGGGGGCTGAAGCTGTCGTCGACCATGGGGTGTTGAAAGCCGAAGTGCTGGGGCTCGAAGTTGGACGGGTGACCCTCGACGAAGACGACGTGCCTCACCTCGATGTTGGCGTTGGACGGCACGATCAACTGGCTCAAGCCATGATGTACGGCACCGCGCAGGTTGATGAATCCTTGCGAGTCGCCGTCGCCGCGGTGTGCAATTTTCGAAACCGCACGGCTGGTTCACACCCAGCCAATCAGTTGAGCCCGGAACGATGGTTGCGCTCATTGGTTCCCGGGATGCCGACTTTGGCCGGATTTGCCCCCAACGAACACGCCAAATTCATCTTCGTGGCCGGGACGGAACCCGTTCGGCTCAAGCATCCCTCGCCAGCGATAGCGCTCGTCGGCTTCGTGGATCTGGAGACCGGCGAGCCCCGAGAAGCCGTTCTGGGCGTAAGCGTGGGGGTGGATCTCGACGCTGCGGCCTACGCCGCCGATGCCCAAGCCTTCTACCGACCCAACGCCGAGTTGTACCTGATGTGGCCCGAGGGAACCAATATCGACGCCATGACCCAAGCCGCTCAGGCGCTCAATGTTCCCGTGCAATGGGCCAATGTCCCTAATAACTGGCGGACGGTGCTGGCGTAGCCCGATCATTCAAGTCCGATTGCGGCACCGAGGCACGAACTCGTGACCTAATCCGAAGTGGGTGGCGGAATTTAGCGAGCCACAGTTTCTCTGTCGCAAGCGCCAGCCCTGGTCTAATCAAAAACGCAGAGGCGCAAGCTGAGGGGAAAATCTAACGGATTGCTCTTCGTCGCTGACGGGCCCCATCAGGCCGTCCTATCCAACCGGCAAGCCGGATCGGGGACTCCTGGCGAATTCTGATTTAGGCCACCTGTACAGAAAAGGCATGCCGATTTCGCGTTGGCCGCACCTTGACTGATGACGGATTTGTGCCAGGTTGCGGTTTCAGCACGGTCTTGGGTTCGCAATGTGGCACCCCAGCGGCATCGGTGCGCTGTTTGTCAGCGAACACTCGGCGCGCACCGTCGGGGTTAGGCGATTGTCTCCGTTAGTGGGGACGGCGGTTCTTCTTCCTCGAGGAGAACGGCGCCAACTCGTCGGTTGCGTTGCTTGCCCTCGTCGGTTTCGTTTTCCGAGATGGGTTGAGACTGGCCCCGACCCAGTGCGGTCAACCGGTCGGGAGACACGCCGTTGTCGATCAAGGCTTGGCGGACGGCTTCGGCCCGCGCCGCGCTCAAACGCACGTTGGCTTCGGGGGTCCCAGTGTTATCGGTATGGCCCTCAAGCCGGATCCTGCCGACCTTGTCCTGAAACAAGAAGTTGGTAGCCGAATCAATGGTGGCGTACGAAGACTCACTGATGACCGACGAACCCTTGGCGAACTCGATGGGTTCTGCAGCAAACAGCACGTTGAGGGAGGTCTCTAAAAGGGATGGTCTAACCAGGTGAAATGAGCTGGTAATGGTGACCTTGGCATCGCCGGCTCCGGTCTTTACCAACCTTTGCAGGGCATCAAACAAAAGCAACCGAGCCTGGCCGTCGATTTCCAAGGCGGACTGGTCGAGGGTGATGGTGGGATCGACCTCCAGGCGATTGATCAGCAAGCTGCCAAGGGGGAGCTCTTTGCGGAACGCTCCGGCAAACCGCTCTTTGTCGCGTTCCGATGGGACCAGCCCAACAAGCAAAATGCTGCCATCGCGATACGCCGTGGCTACAAACGCAGCTGAGTCCTTGGCGGGCTTGGGGGGAGTGATCGGCGTGGTTTCGCCACTAGTTACGTCACTCGATTGGCCACTAGTTACGCCAACGGCTGCGCCAGGTCGGTCGTTTGGGGCCGTTATGGATACGCCCGCCACTTTGGGGGAGCCTCCGGACGCTGCTTTGGTCCCCGATGAGCTTCCTGCAGCGGCTGTCCTTGCACTCGCCTTGTTCTTGGTCGACGAGTAGTTGTCGTTCTTTTGCGTCCACGAGGCGGTTTCTATTTCACTCGTGGCGGAACGCTGGGTGGAGAAGCTTTTGCGGAAAAAGAGCCCACCCGTTGTGCCCAAGGCGAGGAACAAGACGAGTGCGCCGGCAGCACCGAGCGTCCAAGGTGAGACCCTGTAGTCGTCGTCGTCAAAAAGATTTTGAGTCATAATCATAGAGGTCTCGCCGGTGGTGGATGGGCGAAGATTAATCGGCTTCCGAGCACTGCGAAAGTAGCTTTTGTCACTTCAGGCGTTGGAACAAGTGTCCTGATTCAGAAGTCGGTAGCGGAATTAGCGAGCCACGGTTCGTTTGTCGCAAGGACGCAGGAGGCACTGCCTGCCCTGCCCAACCAGAACGACGAGGACGCAGCGACAGGCGAAGCTGGCCGATAATTCCGCAGCGAATTTCTGATTCAGGTCACTGGGTGGATCTCCTGGGGCGGAGGATGATTCGTAAAAGTCGTGGGAAACATCGACGGTCTCTCCTGCCGGCTACGGAACGGTTACTTTGCTTCCAGGTCGCAAACTGATTGCAGAAGCTCGAAGATTCGGCGGATCTCGGCGTGGCTGCGCTTGGAGCTTGACGTAGTCGGTCGCATCCGCTCCGCATAGCGAAGGCAACCCTCCTAGCTCCGAGTAACCCGTCGCCTCTCACGTCTTTCACTTCGCCCGTCGTGTGGCGATTTCTGGCCCGTGTTGTGGGCCCTCCGCCGAACTCGGGTGCGAGTGAATGGGGGAGTAGCCTCTATGACCGTGTTGGACCGCCTTTCTGGACTCGAAGCTGAATACGAAAACGTCGTGATGCGGCTGAGTGACCCTGCGGTGCAGGGCGATCAGAAGGCTATGCGCGAGGCCGGGAAAAAACTCAAAGATCTCGAACCGTTGGTAGAGAAATACAAGGAGTACCGCTCGACGTTTGAAGACCTGGCCGTGGCCAAGGAAATGTTCAACGAAACCGAGGGCACCGATCGTGAAGCTATGCGCGCTGAGGTTGCTGCCAACGAAGTTCGCATTGTCGAGATCGAAGAAGAACTCAAGGTTCTGTTGCTTCCAAAAGATCCAAACGACGACCGCAACGTGATCGTGGAAATTCGTGGGGCCGAAGGTGGGGATGAAGCCAACCTGTTTGCTCGTGACCTCTATGAAATGTATGCGCGCTTCGCTGATCGGATGGGGTGGAAACGCGAGGTCCTCAACTCCGACCCGAGCGACAAAGGTGGCGTAAACGAAATCAGTTTTTCGCTGCGCGGCGAAGGGGCTTGGAGCCGTATGAAGCACGAAGGTGGCGGACACCGGGTTCAACGTGTTCCAGTTACGGAATCGCAGGGTCGCATTCATACGTCGTCGGCTACGGTTTCGGTGTTTCCTGAGGCGGAAGAAATCGATATCGAGATCCACGAAAAGGATTTGCAGATCGATGTGTTTCGTTCAGGTGGTTCGGGTGGTCAGAGTGTGAACACGACTGACTCGGCCGTACGTATGACCCACAAACCAACCGGTATTACCGTGTCTATGCAGGACGAGCGCAGCCAGATTCAGAACCGCGCCAAGGCCATGATCGTGTTGCGTTCCCGAGTGCTCGCTGCTGAAGTTGAGCGAATCGAAGCAGAAACGTCGGCAACCCGGAAGAACCAAATTGGCGGCGGCGGACGTGGCGAAAAAATTCGTACGTACAACTACAAAGAGAATCGCGTGACCGATCACCGCATTGGCCTCACCATCTACAAACTCGACCGTGTGTTGCAAGGTGAGCTTGATGAAGTTTCTGATGCTTGCGTCGCCGACGAACGTGCTCGCCTCCTCGCCGACTCGTCGTCCACCACATTCTAAGTACGCACAATTTCCGTGTTTTGGATTGTCTGTTTGTGTTCACGAGTGGTAGCTGGCGGCTGGCGTTCGATAGTTCGTTTGGCTGAGAACGTTGCTGGTTGCGCCATCGGGCTCCGGTTCCTGACCCGCAACGATTACGTCGGTCACGATGGCGCCAATCAAGATTGCGCCATTCAAGATTACGCCGTGTTCTCCTCGCGAAGCTTGCTGACCTGTATGAAAACGGACGCCCTATGAGCTCCGATAGCAATGGAAACGGCGTTGCAGACGGTCATCTTTCGTGGGCTGCCCTGATGAGCGAAGGTGCCACACGAATTGGCGAAGCGCTTGGTGGCGATCGGGCGCAGGAGGCACGCTGGACCGTTGAACGGGTTTCGGGTTACGACTCCAATGAGTTGCGACTCAACGAAACCGAATTGGTGTCGGCTCGTTCGGTGAGCTTTTTCGATGCATTGGTAGCGCGACGGTGCAGCGGGGAGCCACTGCAGTACGTGCTCGGCCGCTGGCAGTTCCGCTACTTGGAGTTGGTGGTTGATCGCAACGTGCTGATCCCGCGTCCGGAGACCGAAGTCGTCGCTGGTATTGCCATTGATGTGGCAAAGGCCCATGTTGCTGAACGTGAGCATCGGGGAATTGGTGGCGGTGTTCGAGTGCTCGATTTGGGAACGGGTTCTGGGGCGATTGCGTTATGCGTCACCACCGAAGTTCTGCAGTCGCTGGTGTGGGCGACCGATGCTTCAGCCGAAGCGCTTTGCGTAGCACGAGCTAACCTTGCCGGACTGGGCCGTGCTGCAACCCGCGTAACCATGCTCGAAGGCAACTGGTTTGGCGCGCTACCTGATGATCTGCGCGCTTCGTTTTCGGTGATTGTGTCTAATCCTCCCTATGTCGCCGAATTCGAGCGGGCTCACCTAGCTTCCGACGTGCTCGATTGGGAACCCCAAAGCGCCCTGTTTGCCGACGACGATGGTCGAAGCGATATCGCCATCATCATCGAAGAAGCGCATCATTGGCTTGAACCGGGCGGCACGCTGGTGATCGAAATGGCCCCCCATCAAACGGCATGGGCTGCAGAACTAGCTTTGACAAAGCAGTACGTAGACATAGCAATTGCCAAAGACCTAGCCGGCCGCGATCGGGCGTTGATTGCCAAACTCGCGGGCTAGTGCGTGTTCGCGGAAGTGACTATGCAGTGATTTCGGTGGCGATTCCCATTGAGTGCTGAGGATTGAATCTTAAACACGGCATAGGAACTTCCGCCTACTGCACTAATTGTCGACCAAGGCTACGTGAGGTTCACCGAATCTTCAGGGTTACGGACGTAAACTCCTTGGGCCATTGGAATCGGTCCTGCTCAGGTGCCCGCTCTATGGCGATTTCGACGTCGATCTGCCCTTGGATTGGCCCGCCACTGGAGACCATTGTGACCGTTCGTTTTGCTCGTATCTTCGCCCATCGCGCTGCCCGCAGTTTGCTCATTGCCGTGGGGCTGTTCGCGCTGGTCCTGGCTCTGCTCCCAACGCACACCGCAACGGCCGACACCGCAACGGCCGAGACCGCAGTGGTGACGCCAATCGAAACGCCGATTGACGTAAGCCCCGTCGTTCTTGCTCCAGAAGTTGCTCTAGATACTGCGTCGGCCGTCACTTCGGCTGCGGCGTCGACGGCTGCAGCAGTCACGCCGGTTGCGGCGATTGACGTGGTGGCTGCAAAAAAGGAACTCACCAATGTCAAGGCCGCCGTGCTCGGTCTGGTCGAAGGCATCACCGAGTTTCTGCCTGTGAGTTCTACCGGCCACCTCTTGGTCGCCGAGCGCATCCTCAAAGTCGGACAAAACAAGAACACCAAAGAAGCCACCGACGCCTATACCGTCATCATTCAGCTCGGTGCGATTCTGGCAGTACTCGTGGTTTCTTGGCGACGAGTCCAATCAATTGTCATGGGTCTGTTCGGCAAATCTGAAGACGGGCGCAAACTGCTCATCGCGCTTATTTGTGCGTTGGTACCAACCGCCATCATCGGCTTAGCGCTCGACAAAACTGCGGAGAAGTATCTCCTGAAAGTACCGGTTGTTGCTGCCGCTTGGGCCCTTGGTGCAGTGGCGATATTCTTGCTCCACAACCATTACAAAAACGCGCAAGCCGGTGGCAAAGCACTCGAACTGCTCACACCAAGGAACGCTGTGATCATTGGTTTGGTGCAAACCATTGCCGTTGCCCTGCCAGGGACAAGCCGCTCGCTGGTGACGATCCTCGCCGCAGTAGTGCTCGGTTTCAGCCTTTCCGCTGCCGTGGAATTCAGTTTCCTGCTTGGCCTCGCCACGCTGTCTGCCGCGGCCTTGCTCAAGATCAAAACCGACGGCCAATTAGTGCTCGATACGTTTGGAACTACCGCACCGTTGATTGGCCTCGTCGTCGCCGCGGTGTCTGCTGGAGTGGCCGTCAAGTGGATGATCAGCTATCTCAACAACCACGACCTACGGTTGTTTGGCATCTACCGAATCGGTGCCGCAGTACTCACTCTCGGGCTCCTGGCCGCTGGCACGATTTAGCCGGGCTTGAACGTCGCATTCCAGACTCAGATTCCGGATCGGGCTGGGATTGATTTGATTGATCGGGCAGTCCTTGGTAGTTCGTGTCGTCAGAAGGCGTGGTTTCAGGGCCTGAAACGGTAAGCGTGTCGTTAGAAAGCCGGAGTCTCGACGCCCATACAGGCCGGTGCGGAACCGGTGGTCAATGAGGCGCTCGGTATGGGGAAACCAACTTGGCGAAGCGTTTGATCCCGGGAGGGGTTGCTTGATCAGCGGAACCCGCCGAGTGACCTTGCCTGTGCATCGATCTTGGCAACTTCCCGGAGCACTATTTTACGGTCGGCGTCGGTTAGGCCATCACGCTTGAGTGAAAGCGGTCCGGTAGTTCCGTCTTCGTACTTGACGTTCACGTTGCTGAACAGTTTTTGGGTGCGGTCGTTGAACTCAGAGACCGATTGGAGGAGGTAAGCCGACCGCAAACAGCGTCTCAGTTGAGGTCAATTTCTTTTTGGATCTTTTGCTTTGTGGATGCGCTCAGCCACTTGTAACTCGACAGGACATAAATCGTTTGAAAATAGTCTTTGACTTCCAAGCTGGTGTTTGGGAGGTCGGCTGGGTATTGGTTGGTGTTGACTTTGGTGGCGATGAAGTCGATGATACCGGAGCCTAGGAAACCAGCGGCGGCG
>JAYTWN010000153.1:0-5701 GCA_043743435.1 Acidimicrobiia bacterium | reverse complement strand
GGAGTGTGCGAATGCCCCGCAGCCTGCAAGAAGCATCACAACTCCTCGGACCTGCCACCAACGAGTTACGCCATGAATTACTACGTTCTCCTACGATCGCCGAAGTGGCAAAACGCACCGGTCTGAGCTCTGAAAGCGTTCTTGAGGCCATGGAAGCGGGAAGTGCATTCCGCGCGAAATCCTTAGACGCACCAGTCATAACCGAAGGTGGAAGCAGTTCACCGCTTCATGCTTCGATCTCTTCTGTCGATAGCGGAGCAGCATTCAGTGCTGTCGAGGCACGTGACACGGTTGAACGGCTTTTACCGTTACTATCGCCGAGGTCTCGCGAAATCATCAAGCTTCGATTTTATGAAGAACGAAATCAGACCGAGATCGCCGAGATTGTAGGGATTAGCCAAATGCACGTGTCTCGCCTTTTGACCCAGGCCCTGGAATTCTTTGGAACGGTACTCAACAGCGATACCTAAATCTGCACGCTTACTAGCCTGCTCGATTGGGTGACACAAGCGATAGCGAGCCGTGTCACGTTTTTTTTCGCAAGGATTCCTAAGACCGCTAGCGCCCAGCGCCAGCGGTCTTGGAACGTCCGAGTTACTATTCGTTCATAGGACTCCGTCGGCCAGCAAATCCACCCCAACTTGACCAAAACACCATGCTGGCCACAAAGCCAACAATGCCAACGATGAACAAAATCATGCCGACGGTTTGAAGATTAATGCCCGACGTTGAGGCAGTCACCGCCCATTTCAAGATGGCTCCGGCGGCGATGAGCAAAATGCTTACTGAAATTCCCATGTGGTTCCTTTCGCTAGGAGCGGACGATTGCTTACGAAGTCCGCTCAGTTGAATGTCTCTACCCACAGCGATGCGAACGTAAACCAAACAGTCGCTAATTGTTTCGGAGTTTCAGCGAAAATTGTTGCCTAAGAGGTTTAACCCAACAGGGTCTGGGTAACAACGAAGCTCAAGCGGTGCACGACCGCTAGATGCGAAAGAGGAACTGCTATGGGAACGATGGATGAAATCAAAGGACGCGTGAAAGAAGCAGCGGGAGCGTTGACGGGGAACAAAGACCTCAAGCGAGAAGGTAAAGCCGATTCGGCTGCAGGCAAGGTCAAAGATGTTGTTGACTCGGCCCGCGAGAAGGCCTCCGATGCCGTAGACGCAATCCGCGAAAAGGGTCGAGAAATCGCCGAGGACAAGCAGTAGGTAACCGCGGAGCCTCAACAGGGCATGCAACACCTACGTAGCGCCGACCTTTCTCCAGGGGGTCGGCGCTACTTTTTGTTTTGGATAAAGCAAAGCGCAGCTTCGCTCAGGAACCGTTCACTACGTATGCTTATGGTTCGAGTATTTGTTCGCGAACCACTAACACGGGGCAGGGTGCGTGGGCGACAACGTAATCAGAAACGGAAGGATCAAAAATTCGTGAAAACCAGTTCTTTGAGCTTCGCCCCACCACAATCACATCGGCCTTGTGGTCTGCCGCTTGCTCGCAAATGACCTGCCCGGGATTACCCAAGGCCACCGAGTCTTCCTCCGATTTCCCCATCAATTTTTGCGCGGCGACTAGAGCTTCTTGAGCAAGATCTTCGGAAGAGTTGAGCGAATCCATCGACTGACCCATGGCAAACACGCCACCGCCCAACGGATCAACAGTCATATATGGCGCTGTAGAAGCAGCACTCACGATGAGGTGTTGCGCATTCGGGAAAAGGCGCTTGGCTTCCAAGGTGGCTTCGTGCGATGCTGATCCAGTGTCGACAGCGATGAGAATTTTCATGCTTACCCCGTACCCCGTAACCCAGCGGCTAAACATGAAACCCAAAAGTTTTTGAGAACCCTTTGGGTACCCCAAAGCTTGCCGATAGCTCAGGTCGATGGGGTTGACCCCATGTGGTCCTCGCTCTCCTTGGGAAAGCACCCGAGTACGGTCATGAGCGTTGGCTCAGTGCGGGTTTTGAGGCCTGCACCATCTGAAGGCGTTGGTCCGTCGGAGCTTTCGTGATAGGCAGGGTCGTTGGTCGTCTTCGGTAAGAACCTCTGTCGGGGAGGTGGTCAATCAGGAAAAGGCGGTCGATCAGAAGTATGACGCATCGGCATCCGAGTCGCCGGTCCCTTGGTCTTGGCTTGCGGTCTTGACTGGCACGGTTTCAATCGGCGTGAAAACTAACTCGGGCTTGGCGGGCGTTGACGCAACCGATTGGCTACCACTCGCAGCCGGGGTTGCTTGAGATGGGGAAGCTGCGGCGGCGTTGGCAGCGTTGGCCTGTCTCAACCGAGCCGCTTCGGTCTCGGCTTGCACCCACCTTCGACCTTCGGCGTCGAGTTGCTCTGCTTGTTCGTCTAGGCGACGAGCTTCCCGAAGGAGTTCCTCGCACTCAAGCAGGGATTGATCGGCGTGAAAGCGCAGTAAATGCGCTAGGTCTGTCAACTGTTGCTGCATGGTCGTCGCCTTGGTGCCTGCCCAAATCTTACGTTCTGAAAGGTTCGTTGTTCGCCCTGGGGAGGCGCTGAGTTCGCCAGCACTCTCGGCTACAGCAGCAGCCTGTTGGCGAATAACGTTGGCTTCGAATCGTAAGCGGTTTGCTTGCGAAAAGAATTCTGCACTGCTCATCGGCTACCGTCCACGTCCACGGGTAGACCTTAGGAGTTGAAATCGCTTCTGGCTAGGGAGGTAATCGGGACATGCGCTAGCGTCAGGCGTTCGGGGACAGTCGCTACTTTCTCGATTTTTGGCTCGGTCCGCGTAGCGCACAGTTGGCACCTTCTCTTTGGTTTCAACGAAAAATAGGGTACAGGAATGAGTCTCGATGGGGTTGGCGCGAACTTAGGCATTCTCTCTCGACCTCCCATTGCCGCGGGTCGCCGTGCCAATATCGAGCCAGAGAACTACATAGCGCCTGAACAGCTCCTTGACTACGTTGCGGAGCTGTACAACATGCGCAACCAGGTAGTGAAGGCGATCGAGAAACACGATTGGGCTGCTCGAACGGCGGGATTGCCGATTCGTAGCGCGTCCGCACTGGGGTTGATCGAAGCCTTGTTCCCGAAAATTCGTGAAATCGAACAAGCAGCCCAACAAGCTTGGCAGGGTGAGCTTGCTGCATCGGGCGTCAAAGGACACGATCTGCGGGCAGTGGTTGGCAGGGCCGCAAGAGCTGATTCGATTGCCATTTCGACTTTGCTGAATTCCGATGACTTACCGATCAACACCACGGAACTGTTGGCCCTCGCCGAGGTTTTGGACGGTGCCATCGTTTCTGACGTGCAGAGCGGCGGCGCGGAGTACGCAGCCCGCTTCTTCGCCTCCCTCGATGACCATACGTTGGAAAAGCTCGTTCGCTTACTGAATGCCAACACCGGCGCACTCGCGTCAAAGTCGACGAAGACCGATGCAGCAAAGCGGGCCCTTTCCAAGCTTCGGTTTAACATGGCCACGGTGTTGGGGTCACCAGACGTCGTTCGTGACTTCCCGGATTTTGCAATGCTTGTGGGGCGAACTCCACCCGATATTATGAGTGTCCTTCTTCAACGCAGTGGTGGCGGTTGTTGTGTTCCAGTTCCCAGTTCGTTGTCGGTAGCGCTGCTGGCGAGGCGGTTCCTTCCCGATCCGCGGGGCATGGGGATGGTCGGGGCGGAGGCTGGAGCTGATGCCGTGCCGACATTGCGGGGCACGATCATTGCCATGCTCCAGGCCGACGCGAACCGGGGTGGTGATGCGCTGAATCGCTATTTCGCATCACCGGAGGATTCCCCCGATGCCAATAAGGCTGCTGCCAATCGATTGTTGTGTCTAATCGCACCGAACTCATCGCACTTCACCTATGCCAAGATTTTTCAGGCTTCCCAAACCGACGAGATTGCTGCTGCGAAGCTCATAAAGTCGTACTTTGTTGGCGCTTTTGATCAGCGAACAAAGGCTCAAACCCTCCGAGCGTTTGAGACTTTGGAGCTAGCCGTCGCCAGTGTGTCCAAACTTGATTCGCTGTCGAACCACATGGCGAACTCGCTCGCGCTGGGGTTTGCCGGTGCGATGACGAACACGATGACGTTGCCTGATCTGTTGAAGAGTTGTGCCACGTCGAGCGGTGCAGAACCTGGCTCATTGGATTACGTAGGAGACCGCGGCTTTGCGCCGAACCAAACAGATCTTCGGCGGTTCATCACGCGGTTGTGCGAATCAGAAACCGCAGTAAAGACCATTGCTGCTGGAATCGGTCCGATGATCCACACGCTTGCCTCGATTCGCAACGCCTTGCCAACAGGAGCCGCCATCGAAGACGGAACCGGTTTCATATACGGCGCCATGATTCGCAAATTCGACAACGATGAACAAGCCCGACGGACCTTCCTGAGCAACTTTTCTGCCGGACTCACCTTGGCGTTCGCTATTGGCGGTGGTGCCGTTTCAGGGCCAGCCGGCGGAATGACCCTCGGAGGACTGGGATCCGGTGTGCTCCAATTCATCGCCGACCGCATAGATGCCAAGGTCAACACTCAAGGTCTTCCCACAGAACCCGCCGAATTGAAGGACTATCTGCGGACAACCTACGTGATGTTCGCTTTCAAGTGGCTTGTTGGTACCACTAAGGTTCGGGTTATCAAAGATATTGGGGAGCTCGAATACACCGGGGAGCGTCCAAATGTCGTTATTGTCAACGGCGTGCTTTGGATCACTAACCTTGCACGGATGAGGCGCGTTGAAGCGGAACGTGCCCTTGGCGTTCTTAGACGAGCCTCTTTGCAAACGGAATCCGGGGTGCTCAGCCCAGACGAGAAGGCGATAAGCGACTTCGTTTCATTTGGAATCCTAAATTCTCAAACCACTCGCCAAGGTAAGTGACTTGTCCAGAAAGTCGAGGAGGAGCAAACTTTTGGGACTCTGCTTGGCTTTGACGATCGGAGCCATCGTCAGTTTTCGAGCGTTTCGTGCGCCTTCCAGCACCAAGCCTGCTTGCCCCGCGGCCACTAGCGCGGGGGACTGCGTTTTGGGATTTGTGATTCCGTCGAGTTTGGATGCGTTGCCGACGGAGTTCCGAAAAGCGATCACTGGGCGACTGTCAAAAGAGCTGCTGGTTTCTGGAGATGTTCCCGGCTATTCAATAAATGGTGTCGAGCAAGGCCAGCTTCGGCTCGGTGGCGCTAGTAGAGAGAAGGAAGAGGTTCGAACGGCATTGTTCTACCTAGATCCGTTGCAAAACGGTCTCGGTAAAGGTGCCCGGCTGCGATCTCTTGGCGGTTCTACACGAAAGGCAAGGGAGTCGGACATTGGCCCGCAAACCAAAGGTCGAAAGGCGAGTTGTGAGCCGGGGAAGCCGTTTGTTGTTGCGTTGTTTCCTGAGGAGCCGCTTCGGCGTTGTTTGCGGACGATGTTTCTGCTTGAGAACGTCGGTGAATTCAATGCGCGGACCCAGGCTCTCTTTCTTAGCCAGAAGATGAACTACTCCGATGGGACGGTTGGCCCGCTGTCACTTGATAAGCCTGAGCTGACCGACGAGGATCGAGCAAATGTGGTTCAAGCTGTCAAGGTCATTGACACTAAGGCCCGGGCCCTTGGCGGCTTCCGCTAAGCGTTGGCGTGAACAAGCCCGAGAGGGATGGCTCGCTGCTTCAAGGCCTCAGGTTGGATCACTGACAGGTTCGGTGAAAGGCTTGCAGGTATGCGCTGCCAAGTTCATCATCGTTATACGTCGGG
>JAYTWN010000152.1:0-21635 GCA_043743435.1 Acidimicrobiia bacterium | reverse complement strand
TCAAAGTGGTCTTCCCATGGTCAATATGACCCATAGTACCGATATTCAAATGCGGCTTATTCCGCTCAAACTTTTGCTTAGCCATTTTGGAATTCCTTGTGTGTTGCGGACGGGGGTGCGAAGTGCGGGTGCACGGCCTGAATGCTGCCGAATCTGTACTGCCAGTTACTGCAAGGTCGTGCGGGTATTGCTGTGTTGCCTGCTTGGTAGCGGCGGTGGGAGTCGAACCCACGACCACACGATTATGAGCCGTGTGCTCTAACCACCTGAGCTACGCCGCCAAAGGGGCAACTCTTTATCTTGTTTGCCGCAAGGTCAACGACCTCAAAGCACCCAGACGAGAGCCCAGAGACTTTACACGACAGAATCACCCCACCCAACCGAATTGCCCCGTCAGCCTGTGACCTTCGTGGTACCGCTGCGGTTCTTGAGTCTTAGCCGACTTGTCCTTGACAGCCGCGGCTCTGACAGGTCTCAGCTTGGCCAATTGCTAAGCCTTCCCTCTCAGCGCCACTGTCACGGAAACAGGTCGCCTCACGCCATCCGACCTCTGCTGAACGGGTTCCGACTGCATAGTCCCTTAAGTCGATGCCTCAATCGACGGATCCGCGGGGGACAACCCATCGATGGGGTTGTTTGGTTATTCCAGCAATGCGTTCGAAATCCCGGTCGTAATGCAGCACGACGAGTTGGGTTCGTTCGGCTTGAGCTGCGATCACAAGATCGACCGGTTTTCGTCCTATCAAACCTTCGCTCGCCAACAAGCGTTGGACCTGGTCGGCCCGTTCAAAGTCTTCTGGCAACACCGGTTCGCGATTGTATTCAGCGAGTGCGGCGCTAAATCGATCCCACTCCGGTCCGTTGCTGGCCGAGTAACGGAGTTCGAGGCCGGTAAGTGGTGAGTAACGGAGTCCCGCTGGTGCCAGCTCAGCAAGTGTTTCGCCGACCGACGGGCGCGTAAACCGCGTAAACACCGAGGTATCAACCAAGAACACGAGTCCCTATCCCCCACATTTCGTTGCGAGTCGCATCGGGGTCGTCGAGCTGGGGAAGAGTGGCGAAGATTTCCATGGCTCGTTTGTGACCCTCCACTCGTGACTCTCGTTCCGCAAAGTCGTTGACTACCCATCGGATGTACTCAGAGACGGATTGGCCCGATGCAGCGGCCAATTCTTCGAGGCGTGCGTTGGTTTGCTCATCAAATCGTATGGATCGTGTTACAGATTTAACATTCACGTATGACATCATAGCCAAACCGCAGTACGCTCGTTAACGCGAGAGTCGTTTGCGGAGAAGCAGATCTGTTCTTCACGGAGAAACAGAACAGCCGCCGCTGTTTAGGCGACGGCTGTCTGATTCGCTGAGCCCTCTGTCGGAATCGAACCGACGACCTTCTCCTTACCATGGAGATGCGCTACCGACTGTGCCAAGAGGGCGAACCGGCGGAAACCTTAGCAGCGCCATTCCACTCCCCCGATCATTTTCGCCATGACCGTCGGTCACTCGAAGCGTTGTGACGGTTTGTGCTCGTATTCGTTATAAACCGTCGTAACGCTTGGTTCGCATTCGCGGGTGTCAACATGAACAAGTCCCTTGCTAAAGGCAACCATGTGCCGCTTCGCCAGGCGTTGAACTAAGTCGTCGGCAGAAGGAAGAAACGGTGATCACCCTGGCTGGACCCGTACGATTTAGAGCGACATGAGCGCAATTGATATCCGACGGGTCACTTTGGCCGACACCGATGCCATTCGGGCTATCTATAACGCCGAGGTGGACGATTCAACGGTCACGATGGATCTCGTCCCCAGAACTTATGCGGCCCAGGAACAGTGGATGCAGCGGCATTTGGGCGTGCACGGTGCGGTGGTTGCCACGGATGTTGACCTGTCGACGAATCGGGAGCGCATTGTTGGCTTCGCATCGATTTCGCCATGGAGGGAAAAGCCTGGGTACTCGACCACGGTTGAGAATTCGGTGTACGTCCACCGGGATCACCAAAACCGCGGTATCGGCCGGATTCTGCTCGACGGAATTTTGCACCTAGCCGGCGAATCGGGTTTTCATTGCTGCATGGCACGGATTGTGGCTGGTCACGAGGCCTCGATTCGCTTGCATTCGTCGAGGGGCTATGAGTTGGTGGGCGTGGAGCGTGAGGTGGCCCGCAAGTTCAACCGGTGGATCGACATCACCGTCATGCAAAAAATCCTCGCCTGACTGATCCCTCGGCGAAAGGATGAACCCCTGGCGGTGGGACGAAAGCAACGATGCTTACCACACAGAAATGTGCGCACAGCCGACGGTCAGCGCACACGTGACGACGAGCAAAACGCAAACCCACTCAACACCACCGATTCGAACCGGCCCCGGGAGAAACATCAAATGTGCACCCACACAAGAAATGTGCCCACAGCCGACCGGGTGAGGGCACAAAGTGCGTGTAGCCGCACATCTATTTCGTTTGGGTGCTCGGAATAGTGGGCGGAGAAAACTTGGTGGGTGAAAAACTGTGTGGGGCAAACAGCTGTGTCTTTGCCATTTGGCTTGCCCGCGCCACGTTACCGGGGTTGAAAAGCAAAAAACCCGCCCCTAAGGGCGGGCATCTCGGTGGGCCGAGAAGGATTTGAACCTTCGAAGCTCTCGCAAAAGATTTACAGTCTCTCCCCGTTGGCCGCTTGGGTACCGACCCGAGATGTTGCGTCGAAGACATTAGCCTGAGTTCATGCCCACTTTCGACGTAGTTTCAGAGATCGACGAACAAGAAGTAAAAAATGCCGTCGACCAGGCCCAGCGCGAGGTCACAACCAGGTTCGATTTTAAGGATACGAACTCCACCATTGAGTTCGCTGGCGAGAAGATCACGCTGGCTTCGGTTACCGAGGATCGCCTAATAGCCCTGCTCCAGGTGTTGGAGGAGAAGTTTGCCCGCCGAAATGTGTCGCTCAAGACGCTTGATTACGGCAAGGTTGAGGAGGCGACGAAGGGCACGGCCCGTCAGGTGATTACCCTCAAGGCCGGCCTGTCTTCGGATAAGGCGAAGGAGATCAACCGGGCCATTAAGGAGTCAGGCCAGAAGGTGCAGAGCCAAACACAGGGCGATTCGGTCCGCGTGACGGGGAAGAAGCGTGACGATTTGCAGGCCATCATCACCTTCTTGAAGGACAAAGATTTCGAGATCCCGTTGCAGTTCAATAACTTCCGCGATTAGCCCTATGTGCATGAAGCAACCCAGCATGGTTCGAGTAGTTGTGACAACGATGAAGAGTCCCGCCTTCGGTAGTGGGGCTTTCGAAAGCGAGCAGTTCTAGTTATGCCTGGACGTTTTTCTTTTGGTCCCGTCCGTGGAGGCGGGTCGCGTGATCCGTGGTTTCGGGTCAACGGCTACGACGTAAACACGACGACGTTAATCACCGCAATCAGTGGTCTCTCAATGTTGTTGTGGGCCATAAGCCCTTCGGCGT
Source organism: Acidimicrobiia bacterium (assembly GCA_043743435.1). Taxonomy (GTDB): domain Bacteria; phylum Actinomycetota; class Acidimicrobiia; order Acidimicrobiales; family JANYDT01; genus JANMZO01. Next base: position 18,177 of record JAYTWN010000152.1, on the reverse strand, counting down.
TGTCGTGGCTGATCCAATTTCCTTCCGAGGTCAAGCGTGGCCAGCTGTGGCGTATCGCTACGTGGCCGTTGGCCAATCCCCCGTCGATCTGGACGGTCCTTACCCTGTACATCTTTTGGCTGCTCGGCACGCAGCTGGAGAACACGTTGGGTCGTTTTCGTTTTCTAGGGATGCTCGGTGCACTTACGATTGTGCCGGCGATCGTTGGTGTACTTATCGACGTTCCTCAGGCCGGTATTCGTACGGTTGAGTTGGGCGTGTTTGTGGCCTATGCGTTGGAGAATCCGCGGACGCGTTTTATGTTCAACATTCCTGCATGGATCATGGCCGCCGTCATTGTGGGAATCGAAGTTCTACAGCTTTCCGGCAATCGTGACGGGGGCGGAATCATTCTGCTCTTCGTGCTGCTTGCCACTGCCATTGTGATGCTGAAGTCGCTAGGCATGGGTTCTGATCTTCCCGATTGGGTTCCTCGCGTGCCACTCCCGGGTATGGCCGGCGTGAAGCGCAAGCCTGGTCCAGCGAAACGGGCGAAGGATCTGATCAGGCGTGCCGAAAAAGCTGAAGCTTCGGTTACCGATATCTCCACGATGCGTCCGATGGAAGTTTCCCCTGAAGCGAAGCGGGCCCGCCAAGCCAAGGTCGACGGCATTCTCGATAAGATAAGTGCACATGGTATCGATAGTCTCGACGAAGAAGAGCTCTCCATCCTCAAAGAAAGCAAACGCTAAACAACGTTCAGACCGCAAAGCGTTGAAATGCATGTCGAGTGCGGTGCTTTAACCAGTTCGTAACCGGTCGATCGACCGAACTCGCGTCTACACCAAGCGCAAAGCTCAAAGGCCTACGCAAGAACAACACAAACCAGGACGCTGGCCGATCGAGCCCCTAAGAGTGGTAGCCGGAGTGGATATAGATGCAGGGGATGCCTTCGGCATCGAACATAGCTTTGTTGCGGGGGTCATCTTCCACGGCCATGAGAGGCGTGAATCCATAGGCTCGTAGTTCGGCGACGGTGTACTGCTTGAATTCCACGGCATAAGAGAAATCGCCGTGTTCGCGCATCACCAGCAGGTCCCAACGCACGCCGTGTTCTTCAAGCCATTGCAGCGTTTCACCGGCCACACTTTGCGGGCGAGCGGTGCACAATACGATGCGCATGGTCGGATCGAGCAGGTGACCCATGTTGGCCACTTCTTCAATCAAGGCGTCCTTGCCACACATCTCGAAAAACAGATGCCAGTTGCGTCCCCGTCCGCGGATCAGGTGCTGACGGTGCTCCGCGTCAGCCAGTACGCCATCTATATCGAACACTGCACACCGGGCAGGGGGTATGAGTCCGCTTCGCCACGTCCAGTTCTGGGGTTTGTAGCGCAACCGCCCGTACCCACCGTCCCAAACTGGCATGTCAAGCGCTTCGCTATCAGACACGGGCATTACCCGACATCAGCAATGCACCGACGACACCACGGACGACGACACAGTGAGCACGATCCGAAGGGGTACGGCGAACCAGCACGCAAGCACGGCCCGAACGCTTACAACCCTCTAGTGCATGTGCGCGTAAATCATTGCGTAGTGTCCTGGTGGCACTTTTCGCGTTGGTGCTGGCAACTGAGGTCAAAACACTACGCAATGACTTACGCTTCCCTGCACTAGTGGCGCACCCATAATGCGAAGCGCGCATACGTTATTCATCAGGGCCTTCACGCGGCAAATCGGCACCGAAAACCTAGTTGTTGGATTCGTGTGCGCGCATACGTTCTTCGACGAGGTAGCCGAGGACGATGCCGTTGGGGTCATCGAAGCCTTCGAGGTTGGCCCAGATGTCGTCGTGATTTTTCACGCGTACTTGCACTCGGAGTGATTCGAGGGCTTCACGGACGTCGGAAAAGTCCTCGGGATCTTCCGGATCGGTGGATTCGAGCAGAAATTCCGACAGGGTTCGTCCGCCCAGTTCGTATTGGCCATCGGGGTCGCACAGCACGATGGGGGATTCAGAAATCGAGCGATTGTTTTCGCCAACCCAGTAACCAAGCAGCGAACCGTCAAACACGTCTGCCACCCAGCAGACTTGATCGGCCATCCTGCGAAACGCCACCGCCGCAGCAGCCTCGACCCCGTCCGACTCATTGAATCCATCGAAAAGGTCTTCATCGATGGCATCGAGCAAGGTGAGTTCATAGGCATCGAGCAGGTCAACGTCGTCGGCAAGTTGTGCGGCCCAGAGTGCGGCGAGGTCATCGGGAACCTTTTGGCCCCGCAAGCAGTTCTGCGACACCTCATCGAGCACGTCTTGAAGTTCGTCGGAAGCCATCCCAACAGTTTCCCCCATCAGCGCAGCCGACCCGAACCAACACCAGAGATTTTCCGCCACGCCTGCTGGTTTTTGCGCCAGATTGACCCTCTTTGGGCCGGTACAACTCAATGGTCTAGGAACACGAGCCAATGTGCATAACCGAGCCAGCGGTCGTCTGGGTATAAGTTGAGCAACGAATAGACCAGATGCAAGCCGCCTCCATCGCGTTCGCTTCTCCTCGCCAGCTGAAGCGGGCACAAAAGGTGCCTCGAACAGCCAAAACGCTCCTTGACAACAGCCACGTAACTTGCGCTTCCCTGCACTACGGGTTGAGTTTTTTGGCGACCTTGTAGGCCTTGAAGCAGAAAAACGAAGCGGCACAAGAGATAAGTGTGCCGATGATCCCACTTCCCCCCGTGCTACCCATTTGTGCGACGTTGGCGAGGGCGTTGAGGCCAGAGATGATCGCGCCGACGAGGAACATCGTTTTGGCTCGTGCTCCATGTGCCAGGCGAGAAAGGGCGAAATATACCGCCCCGATCACGGCGAGCAGGATGCCGACGAGGCGTAGCCCCGATGGGTCAATATTTTTTAGCTGAGGGTTCGTGGCTACCTGATCGGCCATGGCCCCGGAAAACAAGGCAATCAACACACCAAAAACGAGGCCAAGAATCCCGAGAACTTTGAGCCAGTTTCGAGCCGTTTTCATGGCCTTTTCGTCTTCGGCACTGGCTGCTCGCCCGCCCATAACGCCGCCGTTTGGGGCTGCGGGGTAAGTAGCGAGGCCCGGACCACCTTGGGGCGTAGCAGTGGCGGGCGCCCAGGAGTTGGCGGCGGGGTATTCGAGCGGAGTGCCGGCTGCGGTCCAGGCTACTGAGCCGCCGATCATGGGGTTGGCGTTGCAGGTCATGACGAATTGTTCGCCGTTGGGTCCGTTCACGAGGTGGAGGGTGAGCTGTGAACCGTCGGGGCCTTGGCCTTGGAGCCCAGTGGTGCGCAGTGGATCGGCATTGGGGATGCGGGTCACAATGCTCTGTCCAAACGCCACTTCCACGTTGGTGAAGCTCGATTCCCAGGTGATTGCTGCGCTGGGGGCTGATGCGGCGTCGGTGGCAAAGTATTGACGGGGCATGGCGGGTCCTCTTTCAAACGGTTGAATACATCTCGAAGCGGGTTAAACCGAAGCATTATGTTTCGCGGTACCTACCCACACTAGGTCTGCTTCCGTTCACTCTGGCGGAGCACCGGGTTTTGGAATCTGGTGTTTTTCGCAAACCTCTGGATCAGCCCCTCGAAGCAGCTTCGGTGAGGGCTTTAGCTTGGCGTACTGAGTGATCGCGGTTTGGTGCGCAGCCACGGCACGAGGATGAGCGCAATGATGAGCCACGAGCCGACCATCAGCGTGAATACGTGGCCGCCGAGTGACGCAGCGATTCCCAGGCCGAGAGAGTTCACGAAGGCGTGAATGAAGATTCCGGGCACGATCGATCCGGTCTGCCATGCCAACCACGCCAGTGCGATCCCCATCAGCACTAATGGCGGAATCATCTTGAGTGGGTAAGCCATGATGTGGGCAAAGCCAAACAACAACGACGAGATTGCGGCGCCGGCGAGTTTGCCGAACCGTTGGCTGAACGCACCAAACAGGAATCCGCGGACGAGCAATTCTTCGAGTAACGGTGCGCCGATACAGCCAGCGATAAGTATGGATATCAGTAGCGCTTTGGGCGGGTCGTCGTTTAACACTTTGATGAGCGCATGCCGATTGTCAGCAACGTCTTCGTTGGTGGTGTTGCCGTTTCCTGCATCTTCAGAGATTCGGGATTCTTGAGAGATTCCAGGTTCTTGATCCCCCGCATCGCTGCTCCTTGCGCTTCGGTTACCTGTGCTGCCGCTGCTTGAGTTGCCGTTTTCCGAGCCGTTGGTGCCTGTGCTGCTTGTGCCTGTGCTGCTTGTGCCTGTGCTGCTCGTGCCTGTGCTGCTCGTGCCTGAGTTGCCGTTTTCCGGACCGCTGGTGCCTGTGCTGCCGTGACGTGTGTTGCTCGTGCCTGTGCTGCCGTTTCCTGTGTTGCTCGTGCCTGTGTTACCCGTGCCTGTGCTCTCGTCTGCCGACGTTGGGGCGTTCGTTGGCACATCTGAATCGTTTGTGGATCCCGTGGCGGAGGAGTCGCGTGAATTCACCGCGCGTTCACGCAGGAATGGATTGTTCGCTTCGCGTTCCGCTGCCGATTGACTCACCATGGTCCATACCCCGGCTAACAGAATGAAGATCAGCCAAGCGGCGAATCCCAGCACGACGCTTTCTTTTACGTCGGCCGGTCTGCGGACTCCGAATGAACGAAACGTCATCCCCATGCGCTTCGCCACAACAATAAGCACACCTAGCATTACGACATCGTTGGTGAATAGCGAGAAACAGATCAGGGTAAATCTTTGCGTTGTGCCACTGTCGAAGCGATCGATGAACTTCGAGAGCCCCACTTCGATGAGCACGATAATTCCGATGATTGCCGTAACGGCACCGAGCGACCATTTCCACGCGTTTTGCGAAAACGGTCCGCCATGGCGAACTTCGGCGTTGCCGTTGAGAGCCGCGATTCCCCCTACATCTGCCATTCCAGGTTCCAAGAATTGAGGGGCCGTTGAGCTTTGCGGAGCACCTGAACTTTGCGTGGCTCCGGGGATCAATCCAGGTGCCGACGACCAACTCGATGAAGCGTTGGGGTTTGCCGAACCCTGCGGCTCAGTCCCCACCGGCTGCCATTGTTGCGTCGTGTTGCTAGTTGCACTGCCAGGCGGGTTCCCAGGTTCGACTGATACCACCGTTCCGTTGGCGGCGAGAGGCGGCGCGTTTTCAATCGGGGTCCAGCTGTTGATGTTTGCGTCGTCCATCGAATCCGCCTTCCTAAACATATTCACACCACTTCTCGCTCAAGACCCTGGACTGTTGATGTATCGGCTAGCAACTTGAGACGCGCAATTCATTGCGCAGAGTTATACCCCGATTCCCAATGCCATCGTGGAAAGTACCCCAGAATCACTGCGCAAGTACCTTTGGCGAACACGCAACTCATGACGGTTCGAGCTCGAAGGGTCACGCGAACTAACGCAGTAGTCCCAAGCTCACCACTGCATCTTTTGCGGCCTGCTTACCATTACACCTTGGGATCATGCCGTCGATTTGCCAGCACTTGCGTCAAATTCGGCCGGACCGACTTCGTCACCCAGACCGACGGTGCTCTCAACCGACCGGCAAGTGCGGATCGGGAGCACTTGCACTGAACGGCGATCGGGCGCAGACTGTGGAGTCACAGATCACTTGGAGGTCAGATGTCCGTCGCCGTTGCAATACGAGAACGCAAACTTTCGCCGATGATTGGCGCCGAAATTGAGGGCGTAGACCTTCGAGAGGAACTTGTCGAGGAAACAGTCGCCGAGATCCGAGCAGCGCTCTTGCGCAACAAGGTGATTTTCTTCCGCGATCAAGACATCACTACTGCGCAACACATCGCGTTTGCTCGTCGCTTTGGTGAGCTTGAGATCCACCCCGCAACCCCGAAGGATCAGGCGAACCAAGAAGTTCTCCGCATCGAACATGGCCCCAATTCCCGGGGGCGGGAAAACAATTGGCACTCCGATGTTACGTGGCGTGAACAACCATCGCTCGGCAGCATTCTTCGTGCCGTGCAGATTCCCGAGACCGGTGGCGACACACTGTTTTCCAATATGGAGGCGGCCTATGAGGGTCTTTCGCCTGCGATGAAAGAATGGGTGTGTACGTTGTCGGCCGTGCATGACATTGCCCGCGTGTTTGCCAAACGCCTCAAAATGACACCGGATCAAATCCGCGAGAACTACCCGTTACAGACTCATCCAGTAGTACGTACACATCCCGAAACCGGTCGCCGATCGCTGTATGTGAACACCGGATTCACCAGCCACATTGTTGGGCTGTCGGCAAAGGAAAGCACGTGGCTACTCGATCACTTGTACTCCCAAGCCACCCTGCCCGAATACCAGTGTCGATTTGTTTGGCAACCAAACTCCATCACCTTCTGGGACAATCGCGCTTCGCAACATTACGCCGCTTCGGATTACTTTCCCGAGGTTCGGATCATGGAACGCGTCACCGTCGCTGGCGATCGTCCCTTTTTCGATCCATCCCGCGGTTAGGCGGCCAACTTACCATCCTCATTGCGAACAAAACCGAGTTCGTCAGAATGCTGAACTGGGAGTGTCGTCGGTTGGTTCAGGTTGACTTGAGTTGTTCGCCGGGGCCGGGGCCGAACTTGCTGCTGGAGTCGATTCGATCGGTGCAAAAACGAGTTTTGGTGCCGGGGCTGGCGCCGAGCTGAACGACGAACTGATCAGACCAGCGGCCGCGGCAGCATTGGCGGCGGTAATCCGTGCGGCTTGTGCTGCGTGGGCGGCGGCCTGTGATGCGCGTTGCCGGGCCGCTTCAGCTTCAGCTTCAGCTTCAGCTTCAGCTTCGGCTTCCAGATAGGCCAATCGTTTGGCTTCGATTTCGAGCTGGTCGGCCTGAGCGTCGAGGCGGCGCGCGTCAAAGAGAAGTTGCTCTACGTCTGCCGCCGCTTGATCCGCTGCGTAGCGGAGCGTTTCGAAGGAACCTTGCATCAACTGGTGGGTGTTTGATGCTTTCGGTCCAGCCCACGTGGGCGCGCGTAACGTCGAAGGTGCCGTACCCGGCGCTGTTCGCACCTGATCGATCGCTTGTTGCAATAACTCGGCCTGGCGACGAACCTCAACCGCTTGCTGTCGTACCTGCGCGCCTTGGCGGAAACCGTCGACGCTACTCACAACGCACACCCGTCTTCAACGCCGCCATCCCCGAACACATACCCGTTACCGTAAACGATGTTTCCCTGCACGCCCAGGGTCCCAACACGCACTTACGTGAAGTTATTTGGAACTCGATTTCTCGAATTTAGCGATGTTCGTGGTTTCTATTTCGCGGATTCGGTTCTCGGCGCGAGCGCGAGTTGACCTCTGTGCAACATGGAACATCGGCGTTACCTTTAACCGATGCCTGTACGTTGCCTACCGCTATCGACCGCGAACGTCTGATCCAATGACGACGAAAATGCCCGGCGACCCCAAACCCGCAGTAGCGGTCAAAGTGGCGAAATCCTTTGCACCCATATCGTTTGCTCGTTATGGCAGCGTTTTGGTTCCCCCTTCGAAAGCCACCGCAGTTGTTCCTGCAAGCCCCGTTGGTTCGGCATCGACACGGGCCGCCACTCCGCCAACGAGCTACATCAACCCAGAACGACTTATGGATGACGTTGCGGAACTCTACGCCGCCCGCGACCGCGTGTTCGGGGCGTTGGACATTCTCGATGCAGCCTCCCGAAACGCAGGCACCCCGATTCGCTCAGGCTCACCCCGCGAACGTTTCACCCACCTGTTCGGCGTGATTCGCGAAGTGGAAACAACCGTCCGCAAAACATGGCAAGAAGAACTGATCGCATCGCGCGGTGCCGACCTTTCCCTCAGCAAAGCACTAACCGTCGACGCAAAAAACGACGCCCTGAACATATCCAAACTCACCCACAAAGACAGCGAAACCGATCGCGCCCCAAACGCAAACGACCGTGAAGACCGCGCCACCAATCCGAACAGAGCAACTCCGTCCAACTCGTCCGATCACGATGCCCGTATTGATGTTTTTCGTGAGGATGATCCATTCGAAAACTCCACTCCCTACGCTCTCGCCTTCAAACCACGAACTGGGACCCCGAAGTTACTACCGGTAAAATCATTCGGCTACAGCCTGGGGACCGCAGACTTGGTTCGACGTTTACTCAAGGACGGCGGTTGGGGCACCGATCGGATCACGCACAGCGAACTCCTCAAGCTTGTTGCCCTCTTCGCAGGCACAACACCCGCCGAAACGAACGAAGCAATACGCGCGCTTAGCGATTCAGAACTCAAACTCATAGCCGACGACATGGACTCAACCGGCATAGGAAACTATGCTGGCTTATCGACCACCCAAAAGGAATCGTTCATCGCCAAACTCGCCACCCAAGTCGACGCCAAGCAATTCGTCCGAATAGCAAAAGCCTTCGACGACGACGCACAAATCGCCGTCGTATTGGCAAATACCGCCGGCACACAACATCTCGCCGCGCCCTTCATCGCTTACTGCGAAGCAAAGTTCAGCGGCAAAGGTAGCGAAGAGACCAAGCGTTCCGCAGCCCTAGCCGCCGCAATCACCATCGCAAATATCACCCCAGATGGCCTCGCGAACTTCATAACGAAACACCGCAACAACGAGGTTTTCCTTTCGCAGGTTTTTGCTGAAGCAAGTGGACATACGAAAGCAGAGGTCCATTCCTATGATTTTCTCGGAGCCAGAACAACCAGAATCATTCATCGATTCGATCCGTCGCTCCTAACTCAAATCAACCAAACCGCCCGCCTGATTCCTCGATCCAACGAAGCATCGAGGTTTGAGATATTTAAGCGAACGATCTCCGCACTCGAATGGATGAATTTCACTTCCAACGACTCCTCAGATGACCCAGCCATCAAGGCAGTCCTGCTGAAATCGACAGATCTCTTGCGAACGGATCTTGCCGCTCAACTCGAAATTCACAGCGCCGATCAACCAACCTATGTTTCATGGATCACGATGCTCATCCGCTCCGGTGAAGCCCACACAGTGACAGACCTTGTCGCTGAAGCTCGGCGAAGTGCCGTCGGCGGAGACTACCGGTGGGCTGGCTACCTACTTGGGATAGTGGTTCGAGCGGCGAACGATATTGACCAAAAACGTGAGGATGAAATCAGTTTTGTCTCCGATCTCGTCAGTGCACTTCTTAATGCCGCTCCACTGGCCGGACAAATTGGGGGCGAACTTCTTAGATCGGTTGGTCTTCAGATCCAAGCCGATGGGAAATTGGAATTGAAGCTCAGCGAACGAATTGGTCGTGGGCTCAACACGGCGCTTGCGGGTCATCACCACGAATTCGATAGAAACCGCCTGAACCAAGGTCTTCTCGATGCGATCAGCACCTCTATCCTGACGGGTTGAAACTAGTATTCCGGTGGTCAAGCCCTTAACTTCTGATTGTGATGTGCATAAATGGGGCTAACCCCAACGAGGCGTACCCGGACGAAAACGGTGGTTCTGGTGGCCTGCCTTGTCCTTCTCGGACTCGGGGCAAAGACTTTTCTTCTAAATGGTTCAGCGTGCCCGGGACAGACAAGCAAGTGGGCCAGACTCGGCTACCCACGAGTCGATTCCGATGACCAGGCGATCGCCAACTTTGCATCCAAAGAGCAACTCCTCGTTGACCTCGAAGACTGGGCCGGAGAGTTTGAGTGCTCGGGTAGTGAGCAGCTCTTGGGGCGAGTCCTTGCTGAGCTCAAACAACAGAGTGACTCCCTAAAGCTCAGTTCGGTAGTTATGGGCGCCGCAGGAAAGGGCCCTAGGAACTCGGGACCCAAGGCCGCAGAAAAACTCCAAGCGATTTTCTCGTCGAAGGCGGCTCAGAAGGGGTTTTCTAAGTCGGTCGTTGAAAAGTTCCTCACTGAAGTGAAAGGAAACTCAACAAGTTTTCCAAGGGCTCTGTACGAAATAGTTTTTCGAAGTCTCTCCCCCGAAGCGGCGGCCGAGTTTCGCTCACAGGTGAGACTTGCCGGGCTCCTCAGAATCGCTGGCTCCCAGTAGGCCAAGGGATCGTTTTAAGTGGCCGTTCCGTTTGCCCTTGTGTCGGACTTTGACGTTCCACCTGATCGTTGTAACTCAAACTAGCTGGAGCCCGAGTTCTGCTAATCCTCGGTGGGTTGGGTGGCGGCGCGTTCTTTGATGAGGGCCATTACGTTGGGGTCGCTAAGGGTTGTGGTGTCGCCCATGGCTCGGCCTTCTGCCATGTCACGGAGCAAGCGTCGCATGATTTTGCCGGAACGGGTTTTGGGGAGATCGTCGGTAAACACGATTTGTTTCGGGCGGGCGATCGGGCCGATTTTGCCGGACACATGTTTGCGCAACATTTCACCGTGTTCAGGTGATGGAGGGAAACCACCTTTGAGGGTTACGAAGGCGATTACGGCTTGGCCGGTAAGTTCATCGTTCGCACCAACAACTGCGGATTCGGCAACGCTTGGGTGATCCACGAGAGCTGATTCCACTTCGGTAGTCGATATTCTATGTCCACTTACGTTCATAACATCGTCGACACGGCCGAGGAGCCACAGATACCCGTCTTCATCGAGCTTGGCACCATCACCGGCGAAGTACTTACCCGGATAGGTTGACCAGTAGGTTTCCTTGTAACGCTCAGGATCACCGTAGATCCCACGAAGCATGGCCGGCCACGGATGCGACAACGCAAGGTAGCCTCCACCGACCGGAATCGGAACACCAGCATCGTCGACCACTTCGATACCAATACCGGGCAAAGCAAACGTGGCGGAACCGGGCTTGAGTGTCGTCAAACCAGGCAGAGGCGTGATCATGATGGCACCGGTTTCGGTTTGCCACCACGTATCCACAATCGGGCAACGGCCGCCACCGATAAAGGTGTGATACCAAATCCAGGCTTCGGGATTAATAGGTTCACCTACGGACCCCAGCACCCGCAACGACGACAAATCGTGCTTTGCCGGTTCCTCGATCCCCCACTTCATGCAGGCCCGGATAGCTGTGGGCGCGGTATAGAAAATCGTGACGCCGTATTTGGCGATGATGGACCACCAACGGTCCTTGCCGGGCGCATCAGGGGTGCCTTCGTACATCACACTTGTTGCAGCATTGGCAAGTGGGCCGTAGACAACGTAGGAGTGTCCGGTTACCCAACCAACGTCGGCCGAACACCAGTAGATATCGGTTTCGGCGTGCAGATCGAAGACGTACTTGTGCGTGAACGTGGCTTGGGTGAGGTAGCCGCCGGTGGTGTGCATGATGCCCTTGGGCTTCGCGGTAGTTCCCGACGTGTAGAGGATAAACAGCAAATCCTCTGCATGCATAGCTTCTGGTTCACAGACAGTGCCTTCGGGAAACGTCGTCATCAGATCGGAATACCAAACATCGCGGGGCGCTTCGAAGGCCACAGTGGTATCGCAGCGATTTACTACGACCACGTGCTGCACACTTGGGCAATCCGCCAGCGCATTATCCACGTTGATCTTCAACGCAGAGGGCGCACCTTTACGGTTACCGGCGTCGGCCGTAATTACACATACGGCTTGTTGATCGTTGATGCGGTCTCGCAATGAATCCGATGAGAACCCGCCGAAGACGACCGAGTGCACGGCACCGATACGAGTGCAGGCGAGCATGGCCACGGCCGCTTCTACGATCATGGGCAGGTAAATGCAAACGCGATCGCCACGCTTCACACCAAGCGATTTCAGACCGGCTGAGAACCGTTGCACTTCGTCGAGCAGCTGAGAGTAGGTAACCGTCCGCGTATCGCCGGGCTCGCCTTCAAAGTGATAGGCCACCCGTTCGCCCAGACCGTTGGCCACGTGCCGATCAAGGCAGTTCACGCTCACGTTGAGTTCACCGTCGCCAAACCATCTCGCAAACGGGAGTTCCCATTCGAGCACCTTGGTGAACGGCTTCGACCAGGTGATCAAATCCCGCGACTGGTCGGCCCAGAACCCCTGCCAGTCAGCGTCGGCTGCGGTGTGCATTGTGCGGTCAGCAACCAAAGCGTTGGCAACAAACTCTTTCGCCGGTACAAAGGTGCGGTTCTCCTGCAGCAGCGCATCAAGGGTGGGTTCAATCATCACTACAACCTACTCAAGGTGACGGGCGCCACATTGCGATGTGCTTTACCTTGAGTTCAGCGGGCGGATCTGTCTTTCAGCGGGGTTTGATTCTCTGTTTTCAAACGCAAGGGAGGTTGCGGCCAAATTTGTTCCGCCAGACCCACCCCGCAAGCGGGAACCCCGAGGCCGCACGCTCCACAGATTTACCTCCTCCTCAACCTTCGCTTCGATCTCGCAACCAAACCTCTTGCCGATTTAGGTCATGCAATCGTTCCGGGCATCGGTCGCTACAACCAATTACTTCCTCCGCTGACCGCATGGGAACAACCTCACGATTCGGATGATCGTGTCGTTCCGACCAACAAAAAGGCTTGGCAAAATTGGCGATCATTCGTTTCCCGGGCGTTCTCACTGTTTCGTTACTTTTTCGAGGTTGGAAACAGCTTCCGAATAAAGCGGATAGAGACTGTCGTTCGATTTCATTCGGTAAAACGCGCCGTTTATCTCGTCATGCATCTCATCTAGATCGCCGCGGGCAACGAGATTCCCGTCCGCATCCAAATACTTCGACACCAAGGGATCTTTCCGCAACAAGGCGACGCTTGGGCCGTCTCGCTGGATTAGCTGGCATTGCCAACCAAAGATCATGAGCTGAGGAATTCCGTACCTATTTGACGGCGAGTACGACTCGGGAAAACATATGTTGAAGCCCGCAGTAACGGCACCACCAGTCCGATAACGGCTACGGAGCACTTCAAAAACGGTTAGATACCGCGACTCACGAGTCTTGCCCTTCAACCGGTTTGGGCCACCATCGAGCGAGGCTTCATCGAAAAACTGTCGAACCGCTTTTCCTAGCTTGACCGGTTCGGTTTCTGGGTCCATTGTGACAATCTTGGCTAACAATGCCTCACTTGGGACCCATCGTGGGCTAGATCCGCCACACGAAACCAACAATGCGGTCAACACAACGAGAAGAGGCTTAGTGGTAACCCGGCTCATTTGATCAGTGCCTTTTCCCAGCCCTCAAGCGCCTTCTCAAGCACTGCCACCGGACCGGGGTACAGAGATCCTTCCGAGTTCAAATCGATTCGATAGAAGGCTCCGTTTATCTGATCCATCATTTCCTTAAGCTTCGAGGGTTCAGGCACATTAACCGAACCGTCTTTACGCAGATACTTTGCAACCAACGGATCCTTTCGAAGCTCGACTATTCCGGGTGTGCTGCTCTCTAGAATCCGCCGTTGGAGCTCGAAAGTAACGAGTGCGTTTACGCTCATGGACTTGAAGGAATCCGACGGTATTCCAGAAATGTACGACATCAGACCGTCTCCAACTCCAGCCCAAACCACCCCCCGAACTGCTGACGATCCGACGGCGCCAAGTCCTCCGGTTGCAAGACTTGCGAAAACGGTTGCGATCAGCGCAAATTTTTCAGCCTCGGCTCGTTGTTCATCTGAGCGAGCCTTGATCCCGTCGTTAAGAGAGTTTGCAACTCGTCTGAAGGCTTCTCCAGCTTTTCGAGCATTCCAAAAGTCTTCCCTTGGGGCCACAAGATCAATTTGGTTAAGCAGTCCACCAAATCCAGCGATGATTTCGTGAGCGGCTCGGTCCGATTTTGCTAAGACCTCGATGAACTGTGTGAGTTCGCTTCCGGTCATCCCACCCAAAGGCGTTGTGACGGAGTCAGTCGCTAGGGTGACGAAGTAGCCGTTTGCGTGTTCCGGGTGCCGCATGGTGTCGTTTAGGAGGGAGGCTAGGGCTACTCGGGCGCCGTCGGTGAGTTTGTAGCTGTTTTGTTCGTTGAAGGCGTGTTTCAAGATGTCGAACAGGTAGCGGCCCTGACCGTTGGCGGCGTGTTGGGTGGCGTAGCCGTTGGTGGCTGCTCGGAGGAACAGGGCTGCGATGAGGTCAGTTTCTTTGTCGGCAGATCCGCGAATGTCCCACTGTCCGCTTTTTGGTGCGTTGGAGTTCCAGTAGCGGCGTTGTGAAAGCCGGTCTGGGCCGTCGAGCCAATTTTTGTACTCAAGCCAAGCTTGGTCCGATGCTCTGTTCGCGAACAGGATAAGCGATGCTGCGGCGGGGTTGCTTGCGAGTGCATCCAAAACTCGCAGTCCTGGTGGTTCGAGAATCAGAAAGTTTTGTGCGGTCTCGTCGAAGGATTCTTTGTTCGTGATGAAGCGTTCGAAACCGATCTTCAAAATTTCTGGTGAATATGCGACACCGGATTTGAACAGGAATCCAGCGATTTCCCGATCACCCGATTCGATCAGCGAAGCCAATGTGCTGTTCGAGAATTTCGGAGCGAACGATGCACAACCAACGAGTTTGCGGACCTCACTGCCCAACTCGTGTTCTTCAAACCGGTAGCCGTCGAGATCAATGGAGGCAGCACCAAGAGCTTCAATCAGTTTCGCTCCGATAGCCGTTTCCACGAGACGAAGCGCATCGCCTGAAAGACGAGTCGTGTTGTTGAAAGCACCAAGCACACGTTGGATTTGGCCACGATCAGTGTCAGTGATTTCACCATCGTCACCAGCGCGAACCAGCACACCGAGCAGCCCAGTCAAACTCTGCGACGAAAGAGCTTCGAGTTGCGCAGTACTCATCGATTTCGCCAAGTCACGAAGATCATGAGCGAACCCAACGTGATCCGCAAGCGCGCGTAACGTATTGACCTGTTCAGCGGCTATCGCAGCGAGGTGAAGCTCAGGGCCTTTCGGATCGGCGACCGCAGCGATCGGCAACGCAAGTTTGAGTTCCGCCTTAGACATCTGCGAGTCATTGCTCGATTTCAGTATTTGGCGAATCAGCCCGTCAAGCTCATCAACGGACAGCCACGCCAACTCCGCGTCCGAAACCACGGAAACATCGGTTGTTAACGCGAGCTGATCGGGCGGCACCAAAGACAACGATGAAGATCGTACAAGAGGCTGTTTCGCTTTCGCTTTCGCTGCAGCCATGCTCAGTAGTGCAAACCCAAGACTAAAGCCTCGTCGATCAAACCCACGACCTTTTAGGAGATTGTCGCGAAGAGCTGCATGTAACGAGCTTTGCCCAAGAAGATTTCGTTGGCCCGGAACTGTTCGCTGACCGCCGATTATGCCAACCTGTAAACGAAGTTCCATCGCCGACAATGATTCATCGTCACCGCGAAACTCAACCCGATTAATCCTGCGAATACCAGCGATTCTGCAAACCAATTCTTGAGGACCACTCGATTGCCGTTCTGCAAACTCGGTCGACGCAGCCGCCATGACCTGTTGCTCGATGCGCGAAATCTCCGCGCTGATCATCTCTATTTGCGCCCGAAGCAATGTGGTTCGAATCGACGTCCCCGCCCGGCGAGCTGCAAAATCCGCACGGTCTGCTGCTTCGATGATCTGTCCGCGTGCTCTGCACAATGCTTGAACATCACCACAAAACCTGTCCGGGTCCACGTAACTCTCCGGAACACACCTCACATTTCGAGCGATCTGGGAATGAGCCAGCGTGTGAGTACCTACCGGCGGTGCCACTGCTCTTGAAGTGAAACGACCCGACCCCGTTTTGCTCGATTTCATCAACAAAGCGTAAACAACCGAACCCCCACAAGGGAGGTGGCAACCCGCACATACGCCAAAACAATCGTCCGACCTAAATTGAAAGCTTCGACGGTTTTGCGATCCGGATGACGCCGTCCGAAAGCATTGTGCCGTGCTTGAGTGGTCACTCGCTTACCGGCTCGTACTCTAAGTCGAAACGATCGGTCGTCGTCCGCAGCCGGGTTCTTCTGAGGCAGAGCGGAGCTGCACGATCTCTGTAGCCAACTCCCAACAAACCGTCACCGCTTGTCTTTACGAGGGTGGAATTGATGAGGTGTTGATTGATAAGTGGATTTACCATCGGTGAAGGGTAAGTACGCCTATGACTCTTTCTCGGTCCAGGGAGCCAAGCGTTAGCAATTCCTCGATATCGGCCCAGTCCTTTGTCCGGTTGAAGAATGCTTTGAATACCGCTAGATCGGTGCATGAAAGAAACGGCACGTTCTCGCCAGCAACCGACTGAAGGTTCAAGCGAAGAGCAGCCTGTGCGTGGAAATCAGTCGTGTTGAAAAAGAGATCGATCGGTGTGGCCCCCCAGAACAATCGGGTTTGGCCGTCTCGAAGCAACGCATCCACATCGCTCTGCGTCCACTCGACTTCAACAGGTAGCGCGTTCACAACCTGGAGAGCTTCGCTTGCACCGACGAACACATTGCAATCAATGTCGATGGTTCCCCTCGCTTGCGCCGTGCACACGAGAAAATGAAAACCCGGCCTCCAGTGGAGGGCCGGGTGGTGTTCGAACAGTATTGCACAGCTGAAAGAATTTGTGAACCTACCAGCCGAGTGGCTTTCGAAGCGGAGTTGACCCTTCTTGCACCGGGTCCGCTAGCTGGCACAAAAGGAAATCTTGATCTTTGAGTTGTGTCCACCAATGGTTTCCACCGCCATCGCCAGGCGCGCCACGAAGCGCTCCAGCCATGTAGTTAGGTAAAGCTACTTCTCGTTCCGAACGCCCTTGTGGGGCTTGTCACTGACATTCATGATTCGGCCGGTTGCAGTATCGCGCTTGACGTAAGTCCCGTTGGGATGCTTGAACTCGCTTCGGCCTTTCACAGCGCCGATGCGTGTGCCATTTCCGGTGTTTTTTGCCATTTTCTTCTCTTTTCTGCTGACTGGTCGAGGGTGATCGATGTCAAAGTCGCTTTTGAATCCTTTTGATAGCCCAAGAAAATCAAACTTGCAGGAGATGTAACAGCAACGAGGAACATACTCTCAAGTGTACCCCATCGATTGAGAGGAGATGACACTTAGCCGTTACACTTGTGCCGTGTCGCTGAAAAGCCAACCCGAAACCGCGGTTCCCGGGAACCCAACAGCTGAATTGGACCTGACCGGGTTAGCATCACGGATTCGGGAGCGAAGGCGAGACGAAGAACTATCGGTTCGACAGGCCGCGGAACAGGCAGGGGTCAGCTTTATGACCTTGTCCCGCGTTGAGAACGGTTCGCAGCCTGATCTCGCAACGTTTGTCCAACTCTGTTCGTGGCTGCGCGTGCCGCCGGAAACGTTCTTTTCTTCCGGGCCTCGCCGGGTTACTAACACTGTGTCCGCCGTGGCACAGCACCTGGCACAGGATCCCCGGCTTGACAATAAGGCCGCGGAGAGAATCTCGGCCATGGTCCGCGACATGTACGAGGTTCTTGCCCGGGAACCAGAACCTCATGCCGCGGTCGCATGCCACCTCCGCGCGGCTGCCGTCCTGCGCCCGGGAGTGCCAAAACGGCTGGCCTCGCTGCTCAAGGACATGCAGTCGGCGCTTGAGGCGGAAACCGAAGCAGCATGACCCTCCCTCGTGGATTCAAGGCGGAGGCAGAACGCAGGGCAGCCGAAATAAGGGGCCAGCTCGGTCTGCGCGAACACGACCCTGTCGACCTCTCAAGAGTTGCCAAACTTTTGAGGGCCAAGATCGTCTCAGCCGATTCGCTGGTTTCGATCGATCGGCTACAGGAAATCGAAAGTATGCAGGCTTTTGCTTTCTCGGCTTGCACCTTCGAAATTCGCGGCAGGCCGGTGGTCGTTTTCAACCCGCTGCGCTCGGCAGGGCGGCAATCGAGCGATATCGCCCACGAACTTTCACACCTAATTCTTGGGCACGAACTAAGCGAAATCGAGTATCTCGGCGAGATCGCCTTCCGGACATGTCGATCAGACCAGGAGGAACAGGCGACATCGCTCGGAGCAACCTTGCTGCTTCCCAGACCGCTGCTAGCTTCGGCCTTGAAACGCGGGTTGGGGATCGATGAGATCGCAACCGAGAATGGCGTTACACCAGAGATGGCGCGCTTTCGCTGGAATTCCACGGGAATCAGTCGACAGGCTTCGTATGCCGGCCGTGTCCCAACACGCACATCTACCGCTCGATAGGGCCGAATTACAAAATGCTTACTCTTCCTCAACTTGAACGGCACCTGTTTGCCGCCGCCGACATCCTTCGCGGGAAGATGGACGCTAGCGAGTTCAAGGAGTACATCTTCGGCGCATTGTTTCTTAAGCGTGCATCCGATGTGTTCGAGGTAGAACGCGAGCGGGTAATCACCGAACAACTCGCAC
>JAYTWN010000151.1:0-9340 GCA_043743435.1 Acidimicrobiia bacterium | reverse complement strand
GGGAGCGCGGTTGTGGCGAGCGTCGTGTGTTCCAGGCAAGGACGCAGGACGCATCGCTGGCCTGACCCCACCGGAAGGACGAGGACGCCGCTTGGGGCGCACGGAGCCGGCAGAACCGCCGCATCTATCCTGGCGTGAGCCCTAAGCCCGATTCGAGCAAAAGCAACGGGAAAAATGGCGCTAGGGGGCGACATTTTTACGATGCCCGAAAATTGACGGGAGGAAAAGCGTGCTCACTTGGCTCGTTTTGCGACAATCAATGACGGAGTAGATGGCTCAGTTGGCCGATCGCTCCAGAATGGATTCGATCCAAGGAGTGCTGATGGCCAGGGCATCGGGACACCAGGAGCGCTCGGATCGCGCCACGGCGAACTCAGCGACCGTGAGGGTTTCGACGGCCACTACTTCACCGTCAACAAACGTAAAGGGCCCATCGTGACGAGCCAGGTAAATCGCACCAATTAATGCCACTTCGTCGCTGCAGAATCGGTCCATACCGAGAAACTCACATGCAGCTTCAATACCCAGTTCCTCCCGCAATTCCCGCTGGGCCGAAACCTCGTACGACTCACCTGAACTCACGACACCACCAGCACCAATGTCCCAACGTGACGGCCAAAGATCCTTGGTCGCCGACCGTTGCTGCACCACAATTCGATCATCGCTCGTGAGCACAATCACAAACACCCCGCGGTGCAACAACTTCTCCTCTCGCAACCGCGCCCTGGTGGCAACGCCAATCACGTTGTCCTCATCATCAATAAGGTCCACAAGTTCTTCAGCCGCACCCATACCCCTGAGGTTATGCCCCTCACCCAACGTTTCGAGCAAAGGAATCGCCTGCGCAGGCAAAGGGTCGGTAGTTTGTTCCCATGACCACGTCTGACTCTTGGAAGCCCAATCCGAAGCCGAATGCACTTTCCACCGCGTCGCTCGATCGGGTCAATCAGCACCGCAAGAATCCCGACTGGTTGGCGCAGCAGTGGTCGTTGAGCTCCACGCAAGTGCACGTGGTCTGGCAGGGTCATGTGGCTGCCAATGGTGCCAATCTTGCTCCGTTGAGCCCCGCTGCCGCATCCAAATTGCTGGGCGACGATCACCCTCGACTCCTGCTTGGCGTGATCAACGAGGTGGCGCACTTTGGCGTCGACGTTTCGCATCTTGATCGCATCGCTCTAGAAAATGCACTGCACGAAGATGCCATGCTTCGCAATGTGCGCGAAGCCGCCGGAACCCTTTCTGCCGACGGTTCCAATCTCGCAGCTATGGCAAGTGCACTTATGATTTGGCACAGTAAACACAAGTTCTGCGGAAACTGCGGACAACCCACCGTGCTGCAATCCGCCGGTCACGAGTTGCACTGCAACGCCTGCAAGACCACTCACTTTCCCCGTACCGACCCAGCCCTCATCATGCTGGTAACCAACGGAAAGAGGGCCATTTTAGGGCGTCAGAAAATTTGGCCAGCAGGCATGTTCTCCACCCTGGCCGGATTCCTTGAGCCAGGCGAATCACTTGAAGACACGGTCGCTCGCGAAGTGTACGAAGAAGTAGGTGTACGTGTTACCAGCGTGAAGTACAGCTCCTCACAACCGTGGCCGTTCCCGCAATCGCTGATGGTTGGGTACCACGCCACCACAGATGACACCGAGCTCAACGTGGACACCAACGAACTGGAAACGGCCGAATGGTTCAACAAGGAAGACCTGCTCGAAGCTCGCACCATGGGCAAACGCGGCTATCCAGCGTTCCCTCCGTCCATCGCCATATCCCGCCGCCTTATCGACGAATGGCTTGACTCCTAAGCGGTAGTCGTCGGCAGGATTCCTCGGCCGTCGCGTACCAAGGTGCTCGCTCGCAAGTGATTGTGCACTTGCTTTTCAGTTCGCGAACATGACTTCACGAACATGCACTTCGCGAACATGACTTCGTTAGGTGCACATCGGTACTCGCACTGTCTCGAACGCGCCGACAGGATTTGCACTGTGCAGGTAACGGTACCTGTGCCTGGGGTGGCGTCAGCTTGAGCGGTTCGGCTACACGAGGTGCTTCGGCTAGAGCGGTGCCTGCATAGCGGTAGCTACTTTGCGGTGCTGAGCCAGGCGGGATTCCACATGGGGGTTTACGAGCTCACCGTTGCGCACCACGAACGCACCGTTGATCAGGGTGTGGCGCGCAGAGACCGGTCCGCATCGCAACCATGCTTCGATTGGATCAGAAAGAGCACCGGCGAAACGAATACCCGTAAGTGGCCATACGACAAAGTCGGCCATGGCCCCAATGGTGATTTGACCAATTTCGCCTTCGCGACCCAAACATTGGGCTCCGCCGCGGGTAGCGATTTCTAACGCGGCGCGGGCACTGAACGAAGCAGAACCATCTCGGGTTCGGCCCAACAACATGGCGTTACGAGACTCTTGCCAAAGCGAAGCAGCGTCATTGGAGGAAGACCCGTCGCACCCTAGGCCGACGGGGACGCCTGCGGCACGCATCTGCTGAATCGGCGCAATTCGGGCATTCCCCAGGATCATGTTGGAACTTGGGCAGTGAGCCACTCCTGTTCCCCATGCGCCCAAGCGGGCAATCTCGTCGGCGTTAGGAAAGATGCAGTGGGCCACCCAGGATCGCGAAGTTCCCCAACCAACGTGCTCGAACTGTTCTACCGGTCGACGGCCAAAGTGCTCAAGGCAGTACACATCTTCGTCGTGATCCTCAGCCATATGGGTATGTAAGCGCACATCCAATTTTTCGGCTAGCTCCGCAGTAGCCGTCATCAACTCTGGGGTTACGGAGAAGGGTGAGCACGGGGCCAGGGCAATACGAACCATGGCGCCAAACGAGCGATCGTGGTGCAACATAACAAGTCGTTGCGAATCAACGAGGATTTCCTCGTCGGTTTGGACCACCGAATCGGGAGGAAGACCTCCGTCCTTTTTCGACAAACTCATCGAACCACGTGTTGGGTGAAATCGGAAACCCAACTCAACTGCAGCTTTAATCTCTGCACTTATCAAATCGCCACCACCGTGAGGATGCACGTAGAGGTGATCGGTCGATGTTGTGCAACCACCAAGTGCCAACTCTGCCAGGCCCACCCACGCGGAAATGTAGGCGCCTTCCTCATCAAGCCTGCTCCACAGGGGATAGAGCTCGGTGAGCCATTCGAACAACGTCCCGTTCACGGCTGGACCATAGGCGCGCGTAAGGTTTTGGTAGATGTGATGGTGGGTATTGATGAGCCCGGGCGTGATGAGGCAACCGGTGGCGTCGATCACGGTGGTGTTGGGGCCGGGTACAGGTTCAGACCCGGAGGGCCCGGTGCCGGTGATGCGATTTCCGGAAACCGCAACCCAACCGCGTCGCCACTCGTCTCGGGCATCGTTGACGGTTGCTACAAGGTCGGCGTTTCGGAAGAGCAGGTTGGGCAGAAGCGGCTCGGGACCGCGTTGCGTATCGTGCGTATCGGGACTGCGTTGCGTATCGGACACAGCGCATGTTTGCACGTCGAGATGGAAAAGCGGGGCTTGTTGCCAGACCAAGGTGGATTGGAATGTGACACGCGACACGTCTAACACGGCAATAGCTGTTGTTGACTCGGGTTTGAAGAGCATTCCTCCTGGCTGGGATATGTGATCACTCTTAGTGCCTGCTCGTCTTCTCGAAGCCGAGCGAATAGTTTGAGCGAACGCTTTGACCTTTCGATTGGAAAGGTTTACGCTACTTCCGTGACCCCCCTCGCATTCACGCCAACAGCAGTGCCCAGCAACTTTTCGCTCGTCCCGCCAATGATCGCCGATGCGGTTGTGGTCAAGCCAGTGGTGCCGGCGCCCCAGCCGCATCTGTCGATTGTGGACGCTACGTGGAACAACCTTTCGTGGCGCCAGCATGCGTCGTGCGCAAACCTCGACACCAACATGTTCTTCCCCGTCGGGCTCACCGGAAACTCCATCGAGCAAACCAACCTGGCCAAGTCCATTTGCGGTGATTGCCCGGTCGCCAAACAGTGCCTCGAATTCGCCCTCCGAACCCTTCAGGACTACGGGGTGTGGGGCGGGCGAACCGAGGATGAACGACGAGCGATCCGTCGGTCCCGTCGAGCCGCCGCACGCAAAGCAGCCGCAACCGCCGCAGCCGCAGCCGCAGCCATGACCGAAGTTGGCCGGGACGACGAAGAACAACGGTCCACTTCCTGGCAGGTTGTGAGAGCCTAAAAGTTTGCGGCAACGAACGATCCCCTCAGCTGGAGGAAAAGTCCCGAGTGCAAGGCTCTTGAGGAAGGCCGAGCAAACAGCTCAAGCGGAGGGTGGTTCCCAGCTGTTGCGAAGTTCGGTCTGCTCGGCGTCGAGCCGTTCGGCTTCGGCGGCTTCGCTAACCGTTCGTGCCTGGTCTCGTTCCGCTAAGAAGCGCTCGGCGGGGTTCACTTCGCCCTCGCCGCCAAGATACTCCCGCATCATCAACAGCATTTCCTGGCCTTCGCCAAGGGTGCCCATGACACAACTCACGAAACCGTCGCTCCCTGCGGCCGTTCGGGCAATGATTTGGAATCGTCCACCGGGCATTTGTTCCATGGCAATGGTTTCTACGGCGGAGAGGCGAACGGCGCCGATCACTTCGTCGGAATCTCGACGGTAGAACGAAGTGAAGCGAGCAAGATCCATTGCCTAGGTATCGAACGATTCCATCCCAAAGTTGAGGTCTTTTGTGGATGATCTAGGGCAAATCGGGCGACCGACCCACAAGCTGCCAAGGGGACCCTGGTCTGATCTGCGGGCCCCTTCTCCGGTTCGCTTCGAGTCCCGCAGCGGCTTCGGTACGGGCCGCCAAGTGCGGACTGGAAGCCCTGAATGTGCGCGTCGTCAGGCTGGCAGCGTGCTTTCCCCTTGGTTGAAATGCGACTTCGCAATGACTTGGCAGCTACAAGACAAACAACAAGATGTCCGTTGTAGTGGAAGCATGATTGTGGAGAAGGCAACACACAGCGTAAGCATCGGCGCGGCACAAACCCCGGCCAACGAATCCTTAGCGGCGAACAACCCAAACGCAAGAACCATTGCCGACGATCTTGTCGTTGATGCCTGCATCGAGCGAGTTGTGGCCCTGCTCGGGGCCGCTGAAACTGCATTGCAACAATCGGGCGGTGCGGGTCAACGGCAGGCAAAAAGGCTGCGTCAGGTGGCAACGAATGCATCGGTGGCCGATCTCACCATGTCGCTCTCTGATGAGGTGCTGCGTGTACGTGACGAAACGATTGCTGCGAAACGATTCCGAGATGTTGTGCGCCAAAGCGACGGGAATGGATTTGGAAGGTTAGATCGAGCGATGCTCAATGTTGGCGCCACCCTCGCTCCAATCATCCCGCGAATGGTGATGCCTTTGGTGCGAGCACGACTGCGAGCGGAAACGTCGCAAACCATCCTCGACGCTAGGCCCGCAGCGCTGCGGAAACATCAAGCCAAGCGCGAAGCCTTGGGACGCAAACTGAACTTCAATCGGTTAGGTGAGGCCATTGTTGGAACACAAGAAGCGCAACATCGGCTGGGTGCGCTCATTGAACTCATCGAACGCCCAACTACAACGAACGTTTCCGTGAAAGCCAGCGCTATCGTCGCCAATCTCAGCGTGCTTAGCTACAACGAAACGGTGCGTCGCATCGCAACCGCATTCCGTGAAGTGTTTTCGGTAGCGGCAAAGCATCACGTGTTTGTCAACGTTGATATGGAGGAGTACCGCGACCTTCACCTCACCGCTGATGCGTTCATGTTGGTATTGCAAGAGACCAACCTACAAAATCTCTATGCAGGCATAGTATTGCAGGCCTACATTCCTGATTCGCATGCCGTGGCTTGTGCTCTTGGTGTTTGGGCGAACGAACGGGTTCGTAGCGGCGGGTCGCCAATTCGGATCCGTTTGGTCAAAGGCGCGAACCTGGCCATGGAACAGGTCGATGCTGAGCTGCATGGTTGGAACCCTGCAACGTACCCAACAAAAGCCGACGTGGATGCCAGTTGGAAGCTACTTCTCGACACGCTCCTGGACGATCATTTTTCGAGTGCCATTGACGTGGGGGTTGCCAGTCACAATCTCTTTGACGTTGCCTGGGCCATCCATCTTCGCGATCAACTTCCACCCAATCAGCGGCACCGAGTCAGCTTTGAAATGTTGGAGGGCATGGCCGAATCCCAAGCAGTAGCCGTAGCGCAACTCACCGGGGATCTGCTCATGTACACCCCCGTAGTGGAGCCCGAAGATTTTGTCGCAGCTATTGGCTATCTCACTCGTCGACTTGATGAAAACACGGCACCGGAAAACTTCCTCCGAGCACTGTTCGATCTCACTCCCGGATCGGCCACCTTCATCAGGGAAGCCAACCGCTTCCGAGCTGCCGTGCATCACCGCCATCATGTAGCGACGGAGTCGTTTCGGGCGAAACCGCTTCGACAGCTCGAGAGTGGGTTTGCCAATGAACCCGACGCAGACTTCACCCAAGCACCTCTACGAACCGCGGCACTTTCCGCCATTGCGGCAACCGATGTTGCCAGCGCTCCGACGCCAATCACCTCAACCGCTGAAGTAGATCGAGTGGTGGGCGTCGCCAGAACGGCGCTTTCAACGTGGAGTGCACTCACTGCTCAACAGCGGGCCGCCGTGCTTCGTTGTGTCGGCTCTCAAATTTCCACGCACCGAACTGAGGTTGTTGCCACCATCGTTGCCGACGCAGCCAAAACGATTTCTGAGGCCGATCCCGAAGTGAGCGAAGCCGTCGACTTTGCTCGGTTCTACGCCGATCGTGCTGAGGAACTCGGGAACCGAAACCTCCGAAACGCACCCGACGAACTCGGCAACCGAAACAGTGAACCGCTCGGTGTTGTGGTGGTTGCGCCGCCTTGGAATTTCGCTTATGCCATTGCCATGGGTGGGGTTCTCGCCGCGCTTGGGGCTGGCAATACGGTGATTTTGAAACCGGCTCCTCAAGCACCACGTACCGCACAGCGAGTGGCGCAAGACTGTTGGGCCGCGGGTGTTCCCGTCGATGCTTTGCAACTGCTGAGTGTTCCCGATAATGAGGTTGGCCGTCACCTCATTACCCATCCCGGGGTTGATGCCGTGATCCTCACTGGAGGTTTGGCTACCGCTCGAATGTTCCTTGATTGGAAGCCCTCGTTACGGCTTCTCGCGGAAACTAGTGGCAAAAACTCGCTGATCATTATGGCCACAGCGGACCTCGACTTGGCCATCAAAGACTTGGTGAAATCGGCCTTCGGTCACGGTGGTCAAAAGTGCTCTGCGGCAAGTTTGGCCATCGTGGAAGCTTCGTTGTTTGATGACCCGTCGTTCGCCCGTCGACTTGGTGATGCAGTTCGTACCCTTCGCTGTGGTGCGGCCAATGATCCATCCACCGACATCGCACCCCTCATCGAAGGACCTAGTCCATCATTGCAACGCGCACTTACTACTCTCGATCCGGGTGAATCGTGGTTAGTCAAACCCGAGTTGTTGAAACCCGAGTTTCTAGAATCCGAACTACTGGAATCCGAGTTACCGAACGGTGTCGACGGTGAGGACAATGCTTGGTCTCCCGGCGTTCGTATGGGCGTTGCTGAGGGTTCCTGGTTCCATCGCACCGAATGTTTTGGTCCGGTGCTCGGGGTCATGCGAGCCCAGGATCTTGACCAGGCGATTGCCCTTCAAAACGCCACGGAGTTTGGCTTGACCGCGGGGATACACTCGCTAGACCCCGCCACTATCGAGGTTTGGAAAGAACGTGTTGAAGCGGGAAATCTGTATGTGAACCGATCGATTACCGGAGCGATTGTTAACCGACAACCCTTCGGCGGATGGAAGGCTTCAACCATCGGCGCCACAGCCAAAGCCGGTGGACCTCACTATCTAGAAACGCTTCGCCGCTGGTTCGATACCGACACGAATCACCCTGACCGGTTTCACCCCGACCAGAATCACCCTGACCAGAATCACCCTGACCAGAATCAACCCGGCCAGAATCAGCAGAGTTTTGCGTCGACCCTACAGTCGCTGTTTGCCGGTGAGAGCGACCCAAGCGCGTTGCGGTCCGAGTCCAATGTGCTTCGTTACCGGCCCCTGCCACTCGGGGTGCTTCTCAGGATTGGTTTGTGTGCGCCGAAAGATTCCCTTGAACTGGCCCAATCCGCCGCACAGGCAACGCGTTGTCCACTGACCGTTTCACACGAGCGTGAAGAATCGGAACGTGTGTGCATCCAACGTCTGGAGACGCTTCGGCCCGACAGGCTCCGCGTGGTCGGTGAGTGCACCGATGAGTTGCGCCGTGCCGCCAACGAATTGGGGATCCGTATTGACGAGGCAGTTCTGGTTGCCAACGCTTCGGTCGAAGTGACACGTTGGGCACGGGAACAGGCGGTGAGTACCACCATGCATCGCCACGGTCGTCTCATGGACCCAACACCTGAACGCTTATGAGGGACCAAGTTGCGTGACCCTTCGATTGCCGAAAAGCCGACGAGAATGGAAGTTGAGACGAACCCCAGCAACTGCATCAACCAAGGGGAATAACGAGGGATAGTGATGGTTAGTGATGGTTAGTGATGGTTAGTTGTGGATAATGCCGACCCAACGCTCAATTCGGTCGTGGCGTTGTTTCGCGCCCTTCCGCATGTGCTGTTTTGTGTCAAGCGGCCCGATGGGTCCTACCAACACGCCAATCGAGCCTTCGCGCTGCGGTGTGGAAAAAAGCACGAGAGCGAGGTGGTCGGTAGCCGGGCCGTAGACCTGTTCCCCGCTGAGCTTGCCCGGTCCTACGAAGCCCAAGACCGAGCCGTGCTCACCACAGGCCGGTCGGTATCGAATCAACTGGAGCTCATCAGTCGTCACGACGGAAACCTTGGATGGTTTCTCACCTCGAAATCCCCCATTGCCGGGCCGGAAGGCATCACCGCGGTGATGGTCGTTTCTCTGGATCTCAACGCCGCCTCAACCAGTGGTGACGCGCTCGGGAATCTGGCTGCTGTGGTCGATCGGGTGCGGGCCGAACCGGAGAAACGGTGGCGAGTTTCGGAGTTAGCCACACTCTCGGGGTTGGGTGTGCGTCAATTGGAACGACGCATGCAAAGGGTCTTGGGGGTGGGAGCCAAAGAGTTCCTACAGATGACCCGGGTTGATTACGCGGCCCGGCTCCTCACCTCAACATCGCAGCCTCTCGGCGTTGTTGCTGATCAGTGCGGCTACTACGACCAAAGCCAATTCAGCCGAGAGTTCCGGATGCAAACCGGAGTAGCCCCCGGAAAGTACCGGTTACTGGCGCAGTGAACCGGAAAAACCCAGCTGATCTAGCAACGTCAACCTGCGA